>JAJRXE010000203.1 GCA_024276455.1 Calditrichota bacterium | reverse complement strand
GAAGCACCCGCTTCATTCACAATGGTGTAGTACACCTCTCTGCCGCCGGATTCTTTGATTTCCCGAATGAGTTCCGCCACCAGCATCTCGGTCTCCCGGGAAGCGGTCCCGTTCCCGATGGCAATGATGTCCACCTCGTATTTGTCAATCAGGCGGCGCAAAATGGTTTTGGCCTCAAACACCTGGTTCTGGGGCGGATGGGGGTAAATCGTGTCGCCTTCCAGGTACTTACCGGTCTGGTCAATTACTGCCACTTTGCAACCGGTGCGGTAACCGGGATCGATGCCCATGATGATTTTGTCCCGCACCGGGGGCTGGAGCAACAGGTTCTTCAAATTGGTGGCGAATACTCCGATAGCATGTTCGTCCGCTTTCTCAGTCAGTTCGTGCCGAATTTCCCGTTCGATGCTGGGGAAAATCAGGCGTTTGAAAGCATCAGCCAGGGCCATCTCCAGGTGGGGCGTAAAAACGGATTTCGGATTCTTCAAATAAATATCCCGGATGGCCGCCAGCATCGGTTCTTCCTCCACCTCGATGTGGACTTTCAGAAAATCTTCCCGCTCGCCACGGTTAATGGCCAGAATCCGGTGCGGTACCATGCGCTTCACCGGTTCGCGATAATCGTAATAGGTCTCATATTCCGATTGGGCTTCGGGATTTTTAGCCACGCTGCGTAGCACTCCGTGTTCGCGGGTCGATTCGCGAATGACCTTCCGCACTTCCGCATCGTCGGAAATTACTTCCGCCACAATGTCCCGGGCGCCGCTCAAAGCGCTCTCCGCATCCGGAACTTCCTTCTCCGGATCGACGAAGGCCTGGGCCAGTTCCAGGGGATCACCGCTCTCCGTTTCCTGCGCCAGAATCATCTCCGCCAGGGGTTCCAGGCCCCGTTCCCGGGCAATGGTGGCGCGGGTCCGTTTCTTGGGCTTGTAAGGTAAGTACAGGTCTTCCAGCTCCTGGAGCTTCATGGTAGCTTTGATCTTCGCTTCCAGCTCGGGGGTTAGCTTGCCCTGTTCGGCAATGGACTTCAGAATAGTCGCTTTGCGATCGTTCAGCATCCGCAAATATTTAATGCGTTCTTCGATGGCGCGAATTTGTTCTTCGTCCAGTTTCCCGGTGGCTTCCTTGCGGTAGCGGGCGATGAAGGGCACTGTGTTGCCGCTGTCCAGCAATTCTACCGTGTTAGCCACTTGAAAGGCTTTTAAGCCCAATTCTTCGGCGATAATGATGTAAAAATCTTTCTCGGTCATTCTCGTGGTTCCTTTTTTTCACAATAGATCGTCCAAAATATAAAACTCTACCTCACAGGTGCAATCGGATTTTTATTTTTGAAAAAATATTTTTAAAAAAAGTGAATAAATTCTTTTAATGGCCTAAGTGCATGGTTATTAATGAAATAAATAACAACTTGTAACATTATAAAAAATTTCTTATCTAAAAACAAATGAGAGTCAATTTCGATGGTGGGTTAAAAACAAACCAACTAGTGAGGATAGAAAATGAAAAAAGAGGAACTGGTCATCGGTATTCCCCGGGAAATTCATGAAGGATGCCGGTGTGTGGCCATGGTGCCTGAGGTAGTAAAAACCCTGGTGCAGCGGGGACACCGGGTGTTGGTGGAAAAAGGCGCTGGAGAGAAGGCTTACTATTCCGATGATCTCTATTCCCGGGTGGGGGCGGAAATCATTGCTTTCACCGAAGAGTTGTTTGGTCAGGCGGATGTGATTATCAAGCTGCGTCCCCCCTTGTACAATAAAAATACCAAAAAGCACGAGCTGGACATGATGAAGCCCGGAGCGGTGATTGTGGGATTCCTGGCGCCTACCATTCAACGACAGATTGTGGAAAAGCTGGTTGAGAATAAGCTCACCGGTTTTGCCATGGAACTGATTCCCCGTATCTCCCGGGCCCAGAGTATGGACGCCCTGAGCAGTTTAAGCACCGTCATGGGATATCGGGCCGTGCTGTTGGCGGCGAATTTTCTGGGGAAGTTTTTCCCCTTGCTAATGACCGCCGCCGGGACCATCCAGCCGGCCAATGTGCTGGTGATTGGTGCTGGGGTCGCCGGACTGCAGGCGATTGCCCTCTCGCACCGCCTGGGAGCGCGGGTGGAAGCCTTCGATACCCGTCCGGCGGTAAAAGAGCAGGTGGAGAGCCTGGGGGCTCGCTTCGTGGAAATGGAATTGCCCGAGGATGTAGAGACCAAATACGGTTACGCCAAGGAAGTTTCCGAGGAATTCATCAAAAAAGAAATGGAGGCCATTGCCGGGCGGCTTCCCAGAACCGATGTGGTGATCACTACCGCTTTGGTGTACGGGCGCAAAGCGCCGTTGCTGATTACCGAAGAGATGGTCAAGCTGATGCCACCAGGTTCGGTGATTATCGACCTGGCCGCAGAGCGCGGAGGCAACTGTGAATTGACCAGGGCCGACGAGACTGTTGTCGAGCACGGCGTGACAATTGTGGGCACGGTCAACCTGCCGGCCATGGTTCCGTTCCACGCCAGCCAGATGTACTCGAAAAACATAATCACCTTCCTTCGGCACCTGGTCAGCGACGGCCAGTTGCAAATCGACAGCTCGGACGAGATCACCTCCGAAACCCTGCTCACCACCGACGGCCAGGTTGTCAACAGCCGCGTTCGCGAACTGCTGGGTATGCAGCCGCTAACCAATGGCGCACAGCAGGACACGGCCGAAGAAGCCGAGGAACAGGATAAGGGAGAGTAACCATGGAAAGTTTCGTTATATCGCTAACCATCTTCGCGCTGAGCATCTTCGTTGGCTTCGAAGTGATAACCAAGGTCCCGCCCACATTGCACACGCCGTTGATGTCCGGCTCCAACGCCATCAGCGGCATCACCCTGATCGGCGCGCTGATTTCCGCCGGAGCACAGCACAGCACCGTCACGACTGTCCTGGGGCTGTGCGCCGTCATTTTCGCCACGATCAACGTTGTGGGCGGCTTTCTGGTCACCCACCGCATGTTGAAGATGTTCCAAAGAAAATAGGGTAGGTCATGAAAGAATCCATCATAAACATCGTGTATCTGGTAGCATCGATCCTGTTTATCTTCGGACTCAAGGGCCTGGCCCATCCCCGCACCGCTGTCAGGGGTAACCTGATGGGTGCGATGGGCATGCTGATTGCGGTCCTGGT
>JAJRXE010000202.1 GCA_024276455.1 Calditrichota bacterium | reverse complement strand
CACCAGATTAAAGTACTGCCGGGTGTTAACCACCGAATGAAAGATTAACCCGATGCGGGGTAAATCCAGCGCTTCGATGGCCGGTTTAATCTGCGGATGGGCCTCCACCTGCAGATCAATTTCCGCCTGGCGGTGTATTTGTTGCGCCAGCACCTCGCTCAGCGAGGGATGCAGCGCCTTAAATTTTTCCTGGATGCTTTTTTTCAAACTATCCAAGCTCATCTTCTTTCCTTTCTGTCTTATCGGAAACAATTCGACAGGCATATTTTCGTTTTTTCATGCCGATTGCGGCATCAAAAAGGTAGCGATTATTTACCAGGATTGGCAACGGTTGATCCACCGTGGTATCCAATTTCACCACATCGCCTTCCTTCAAACTGATTAATTCACCTGCGGTAATTTTGCCGGTTCCCAAAATGGCCCGGACCGGCACTTTGGTTGCTTTTAAAATTTGCTCCAGCTGCTGACGCTCTTCCGCTGAACTCTCTTTGGCTCCAAAAAGCACTTTGTCCTGCGCCGACGCCGCCGACGCCACAATACTGGACAACCACATGTACGGGTAACTGATGTTCAACAGGGAGGAATTTCCCTGAATTTTAATTTCCATGGACACCACCACCACCGGTTCCGTGGCGGGGACAATCTGAACAAATTCCGGATTGCTCTCGAAGCGGTTGATCTCGGCTTTAAATTTCGACACTGGTTCCCAGTTCTTGGTCAGTTCTTGAATAATCCGATCGATAATCTTTTTCATGATGCGCTGTTCAATGATGGAAATAGCCCGATTCGGCGCCGAGAAATCGCCCCGCCCTCCAAAAAGCCGTTCCACAATAAAAATGGCCAGCTGAGGATTGAACTCCAGAACAAATTGCGACTGGTGTTCCGGAATGTTCACCACATAAATGCAGCTGGGCGGAGCAATGGAAAGCAGAAATTCCGAGTACATCAACTGGTCCACCGCAAACAGATTCATTTCCACAATCATGCGTAACTGCGCGGAAAGGAAAACACTGAAATTGCGGCAAAGACCCTCGTGAATGGTTTCCAGCAAGCGCAGTTGCTCTTTGGAAACCAGGTTCGGATGTTTGAAATCGTACAACAGAACCTTCTGATCGGCGTCTCCCAATACTTCTTCCGGATTCTTCTGCGAAACACTGGTTAACAACGCATCAATTTCTTCCTGGGACAAGATCTTTGCCATATTCTCACCACCTCACTATTGCAATACGAAACGGGTAAAGAACACATCGTTGACTTTTATGTCTGGGACGATTTCTTCCACCATTCTTTTCAAATCCACTTTACAGGAGTCCATGAACGCCACGTCGGATAACTCGGTGACGGTTTTCGAGCGGAAATATTTGATGAAATGATCCCGGATTACCGGGTCGTACACTTTCAGCTTTTCCAGATCGGAATTGCGGGGAACCTCCAACACAATTTCGAACACAGCGAATCGCGTTCCCATGGAAAGCTGCGGATTGGTAGTCATGTCGGAAATTTTGTAAGTAAAGGCGATCTCTTTTTTCTTTTTTTCTTCCTGCTTTTTCTTTTCGGCGGCAGCCAGCGCCTTTTTAGCCTTCCAGTCCAGATACATGGGGAAGAGAACCAGCTTAACCAGGAAAAATGCGACCACCAATTGGATCAGGATAACCGGAGCCAATACCAGCAGGCTACTTTTTTTATTCCCCGCCGGCTGGGGCAATTGCTCCTGAGCTTCCCCGGTAGGATCCAGATTTCCTCTCTCATCCGCCATTACGTGTCTCCCTCAACATTCTTTATTTCAGCTTAATAAAAATTTCTACCCGGCGATTCTTGGCCCGATTTTCCGGGGTGGTATTCGGTACCAGCGGTCGGTGTTCTCCGTGTCCCACCGCCGCCAGCATGCTTTCCGGGATTTTTTCCACATCGTGTAAATACCTGACCACGCTCAAGGCGCGAGCCGCCGACAACTCCCAGTTCGACGGATAGCGCTCGGTGTGGATGGGAATGTCGTCGGTGTGCCCCTCCACGTAAATTTCTTTGAACTTCCCTTTAATAACCCGCACAATGGCCGAAATGATTAACCGGGCTTTATCCTTTAGTTGAGCTTTTCCCGAATCGAATAAAATATTGTTCCCCAGGCGCACCAGAATCCCCCCATTGGAAATCTCCACCCAGGCATCATCCTGCAGCCCTAAATCGGAAAGCGCCTGCTGAATTTTGGTGGCCTGTTCCACCAGCCCCTGCTCCTGAGAGGTAAACCCATGCGGGAGCCGAATGTAGGTTTGATCTTTTTTAAAGCTGCTCAGGTTTTTGGGCATAATTCCCAGGGCTCCTTTAAACGATTCCATTGCTCCCTTAAACTTCTCCAGTTCGATGGTCGAATAGGAGACAATGAGAATAAAAAAGGTCAACAGCAGCGTCATCATATCGCTGAATGTGGTCATCCAGAACGGAGCAGTCGGTTCATCTTCTTCTGGATCTGCGTCTCTTTTCTTCATCCCTTTTTCCCGGTTTAACTGGCTTCAGAATACTCTACCTGCCCGGCGGCAGCCTTTTCTTCGCCCGCCTGGCGCATCTTGGGCGGCAGGAAATTCAACAGCTTCCGATTAATGGTTTTGGGGTGTTCGCCGTACTGAATGGCCAACACACCTTCAATAATCATCTCTTTCATTACCACTTCTTCATCGGAACGATTTTTCAGTTTTTTGGCAATGGGCAGAAATACCAGGTTGGCCACCAGGGCGCCGTAAAAGGTCGTAATCAACGCCACCGCCATACCGCCACCAATCTGGGTCGGATCTTCCAACTGCTCCAACATGGCAATAAGTCCGATTAACGTCCCGATCATTCCAAAGGCCGGCGCGAACATACCCAGAGAGTTAAAGATCTGTTGCCCCCGCTTGTGTCGCTCAATCAGATACGAGAGTTCGGTTTCCATTACATTGCGGATTTTTTCCGGCTCGGTGCCATCCACTGCCATTTCCAGACCGTCGCGCAAAAAGCGATCCGACACGTTGGAAATTTCCCGGTCTAAGGCCAGTAACCCTTCCCGACGGGCTTTTTTCGCCAGATCGACAATTAACTTTACCAGTTCCACTCCTTCGTAACTCTCTTTCCGGAACGCTTTTTTTACCACGCTCATCACCCCCAGCACCTCAGAGAGTTGAAACGAAATCAAGGTCGCCGAAATGGACCCACCGAACACAATCATCATTGAGGGGATGTGAATAAAAATGAGGGGATTCCCTCCCGAAATAATTGCCATGATAATCAGAAGAAATCCGGCCACTATTCCGATCAGCGTTGCAAGATCCATTTGAACTCCTCTTCTTTCATCATCCCGATTTTAAATTGGGGAAGGGATTCCGGGACGCGGAATCCCTTCCCCTTTTCCAAATTAGCGTTTCAGTCGAATCAACTCTTCCAGAATTTGATCGACCGTGGAGATGACCTTTGCATTGGCCTCGAAGCCGCGCTGGGTGGTGATCATCTCCGTGAACTCGTTGGCCAGATCCACATTGGACATTTCCAGAGCGCCGGAAAGAATCGCCACCCGGTCGTCTTCTTTGGCACTAAAGATGTTAATCTCGCCCGAAGCAATGCTCACGTTAAAACTGCCGTCGCCGGCATTGATTAACCCGTTGTTATTAGCCACCCGCGCCAGGGCAATGCGGGCCAGCGACACGTTTTCGCCGTTGCTGAAACTCCCCACAATCGTACCGTCCTGGCTGATGGTTAAACCAACCATTTTCCCGGTAGTGCGTCCGTCCTGTTCCCGGACAGCCAGGGAAGAGCTGGAGTTGTACTGAGTTAATCCAGCGTAATCGTTGCCATTTTCGGCATGAAGGGTAATGCTCATCTGGGCGGCTCCGTTGCCGGGATCCATTTCCAGGGTATTCACGCCGCCGTCGGTGGTAAAAGAGAGTAGCTTGCCGTTTTCATCAAAGGTAGCTGTGCCGGACCCCCCGCTCAGAATCGTCTCGTCGCCATTGGTGGTTACCTGCCAGGTCCATTCGTTGGAATTTTCGGTTTTGACAAACTCAATGACCAGATTGTGTCCGCCTCCCTGGCTATCGTACACCACCACCGAGGTGGTCACTTTGCCGGTAGTGCCTTCCACCGTGTTGAAGAAACCGGAAGCATTAATTTGCCCGGTATTGGAATCGCCGTTTAACAAACGAATGGTTGTTTGACTCTCGCCCGGCGAGGTGTCGGTCAAAACGATTTTGCCGTTTTCGAAGGACACATCCACACCGCTGTAACTGTTGCGAATGGCACTCAGCAGATCGCCCACCGTGGTTCCGTCGCTCCCGTAGGTAAAGGTGCTGTCCACGGTGCTGCCATCGGGATTGGTTCCCACGATGCGGATCACGTCGCCTGCGACCAACGGATCGGTGGTTTGAAGCAGATCGTTCAGTTCGGTGGTTTCCAGGGCGGTTTCGCCCGCAATCCCACTATCGCCGTCCGAGAATCCCAGATCCGCCAGCGCGTCGTTCGTGCCAGAGCGCAGGGTAATCTCGGTACGGCTGTTGCTTCCCAGCGAACGGAATTTAATAGCCCCGTTGGCATTCACGGCTTCCAGTCGTCCGTTTAAATTGGTATTCGCTGCAATCTGGTTGTTAATCTCCGCCACCAGATCGTCCACGGTGGCGTAGGTGCCGCTGTTCAGAGTAATTTCCTCGCTCAAAGACAATCCGCTGCCATTGGTAATTTCGATGGTAAACTGGTCATTAGTGCCCGCCACAATGTTTACCGCTCCGGAAAGGGTAGCCCCTTCCACCACAGCCCGGGTCAGATAGGCGCTGCCCGAGGTCCACACTTCTGCCACCGGACCAAGGTCTGCATTCAGATTACCGGCCAGATAAACGTTCCGGGTGGCGACGGCTTCGGAAATCATATTCCGGTCAATCACCAGATCCGAGAGGGCGTGCACGCCCAGATCTTCCGAATTGTCGTTTCCGTTCAGCATCCAGCCCTGCACCGCCAGACCGCTCTGGGAAACCAGCTTCCCTTCGGCATCGAACTGAAAAGTACCCACCCGGGTTAGCAGGTTTTGACTCCCTTTTCGCACCACAAAAAATCCGTCCCCGGCAATCGCCAGATCCGTTAAATTGCCGGTCGTTTCCACCGCTCCCTGATTAAACATGGTGTCGATGGAATTGGCTTTCATCCCCAGACCGATTTGCATCGGATCCAGGTAACCGCCATCCCGGCTGATGTATGAATTGGAAATCATCTGATTCAATGCCTCGGAAAAATTTACCCGTCCACTTTTAAATCCAATGGTGTTAACATTGGCGATATTGTTACCCAGCACATCCATTTTCAATTGATGATTGCGTAATCCCGATACACTGGCATACAAAGATCGTAACATGTTTAAACCCTCCTTGTTTTGGTTACTCCCCGCCTCAATCGGTCAGCGGGGCGAGGGCCTCCCTTACGGGTCCAGCCCTGCTGGTTAAACAAAAATCACACTGTCGATATTGGTGAACACCTGATTGATGGTGTTCTGTTTGTTCATTGCGGTAATGATGGTACGGTTCTTCACGCTGACTAGAAAAGCCGTATCGTCCACCAGAACCAGGGAACTTTTTGCGCCCTTGCGTTCCAGCTCCTGCACCCCGTTTTCCAACCGCTCAATCAGATTGTCCGATTGCAGTAATTGACGTTCTTCCATCCGCCGCACGGCATGGGCGGAGAAACGCAGCTGGCGGTTTTCTTCCAATTTTTTCTGCAGAATGCTGGAAAAAGAGCGAACCGCTTCCCCTTTTTCGCCGCGGTCCACCCGTCCACCGGGGGGAGCAGCGTGGGGTTTGCGGATGGTCTCAATCTGACGGGCGCGATCCTGAATTTG
>JAJRXE010000011.1 GCA_024276455.1 Calditrichota bacterium | reverse complement strand
TCGGTGGACAAGGTGGAAATGCTTGCCGACGCCATTCGCTACGCCAACTCCCTGGGAATTACCAGCGTAACGGATAATTCCCCGAGCGACATTTATGCCGCCTACGCAGAGCTGTACCGTCAAAAGCAGTTGAACCTGCGGGTTCATTTCTGGGCTTACGGGGGAGGGGATCTGGACTCCCTGCGCCGCTATTTTGCCCGCTTCACGGTGGACTCTCTCTTCTTGCATTGCAATCTGGTGAAATTCTTTGCGGATGGTTCCATGGGATCGCGTTCCGCTTACTTGTTACAGCCGTACGACGATGACCCGGGCAATGTCGGGTTACCGCAGCACACCCCGGAAGCGCTCTACCGGCTGGTGGCTCAGGCCGATTCCGGCGGCTGGCAGATTGGCATTCATGCCATTGGCGATGCAGCCAACCGCCTGGTGCTGGATGTGTACCAGCGAATTCAGCAGGAGAATCCCCGTCCCGATCGCCGCTGGCGGATTGAACACGCCCAGATGGTCCAACCCGAAGATGTGATTCGCTTTGCCCGCCTTGGGGTCATCGCGTCCATGCAGCCCAGCCATTGCATTTCCGACTTAAAATGGGTGGAAAAGCGTCTCGGCCAGCGCGCCCGTTTTACCTACAGCTGGCGCTCCATGCTGGACAGCGGGGTCACGCTGGCATTTGGCACCGATTGGCCGGTGGAGCCCCTGAATCCCATGATCGGCCTTTACGCCGCCGTAACCCGGCAGGACACCCTGGGCAATCCCCCGCAGGGCTGGTACCCGAAGCAGCGTTTGAGCATGGGGGAAGCCCTTTACGCCTACACGTACGGAGCCGCCTATGCCGCCCGGGCGGAGCGCTGGCAGGGGCGGCTCCTAACCGGCTACGTGGCGGACCTGGTAATTCTGGACCGCGATCTGTTCACCGTGTCGCCGTTGGAAATTTTGCGCGCCCGCCCGCTGGCCACCATGGTGGGAGGTCGTTGGGTGTTTCGGCAAGCGGACTCGCCGCTCTCCCTGGACGCAGAAAAGTAAATTTTCCCGCGAATGTCAGATCCGCCTCATTTTTTTCGCAGCGGACGGAGGTTCGGGCGCTTCCCGCCAGCGCACCCTCTCTGCCCGGTCGGTTTTTCCTGCGCACAGTCAAAATAACGGGTTACGCCCCCCGAAATAAATTCCCCTCCCGGCCCAATTTCAATCTTGTCAGCTGGTCATGGATTTTCCGCAACTGGAGAGCCGGTTGCCGGAAAGGGCCTCTTCACCCGGCCGGGAAAAACAATTCGCTGCCGTTCTAAAGAAAACCGTCAACGAACCGATTTAATAGAATACTGCAGGAAATGGTAAGCCACTGCTTTTTTGTGATTTAAAATACACATTCTAAAAATAAATGAGTCATATTTAGCCGATTTTTATGTTAAAGAAAAAGGAGAGTCGCAATGAAATATTTAGTGACCGGCGGAGCCGGATTTATCGGATCGAATTTGGTGGCGGAATTGTTAAATCGGGGACACCAGGTGCGGGTGCTGGACAACTTTGCCACCGGTCGGCGAGAGAACATCCTTCCCTTTCTCGATCGCATCGAGCTAATCGAAGGCGATTTGCGCAGCTACCACATTGTGCGGGAAGCGGTGGACGGAGTGGACTTCATTCTTCATCAGGGGGCTCTGCCTTCGGTGCCGCGTTCTATTAAAGATCCGATTACTTCGAACGAAGTGAATGTTACCGGAACCTTAAATATCCTGGACGCCGCCCTGGACGCCGGGGTGAAGCGGGTGGTGTTTGCCTCCTCTTCTTCGATTTACGGCGATAGTCCCACCCTGCCCAAGCAGGAAGATATGATTCCCAATCCGCTTTCGCCTTACGCAGTGAGCAAATTGGCCGGCGAGAAATATTGTCAGGTTTTTGCCCGCATTTACAACCTGCATACTGTGGCGTTGCGCTACTTCAATGTGTTCGGACCGCGGCAGGATCCCAATTCCCAGTATTCCGCCGTGATCCCGAAATTCATTAAAGCCATTCTAAAGGACGAATCACCCACCATTTTCGGCGACGGAACCCAATCCCGCGATTTCACCTACGTGAGCAATGTGGTGGAAGCGAATATTCTGGCCACGGAGGCGGATTTTCCTCCCGGAATGGTGTTTAACTGCGCCTGCCACGAGCGGACAAATCTGAACGAGTTGGTGGAAAAAATAAACGCTATTCTGGGGAAAAATATTAAACCCCGCTACGCCGATCCCCGTCCGGGAGATGTGAAACATTCCTACGCCGATATCGAGCGAATCCAGAAGTATCTGGGGTACGAACCCCGGGTGCTGTTTGACGAGGGACTGGAGAAAACTATTCGCTGGTACCAGGAGAGCATTTAAGGGAAATTTTCGAAAAAAGTAACAGAGCAATTTCCCTGCCGGGATAGATTTATTATATTAACGATCTTGGAAAGCGGAGGAACCCGGTTCAGGAAGTTTGTCCCGATTCGTTAAAAAGAGCGTAAATCATTCGATTGCCAGGGAAAATCGGAACCCGATTGAGTGCTTCGGCTTTCCGGTAATGTTTCCCTGGTGTTCTTTATCCTGGAGTGGGTGAACGATTAAAAAGGAATTGGTGGAATAATGAACTGGTACGCACTTTACACCCGACCCCGGCATGAAAAAAAGGTGTACGACCAGCTGATGGAAAAAGGGGTGGAAGCCTTTCTGCCGCTGATTGAAACCGTCCGGCAATGGAAAGATCGCCGGAAAAAGGTTCAGATGCCTCTGTTCAGCAGCTATGTGTTTGTGCGGATCGAATTGAAGGATCGGCTGCGGGCGTTGCAGACTCACGGTGTGGTGCGCATGGTGAGTTTCGGCGGCGTACCGGCCGCCATTCCGGACTGGCAGATTGAACAATTGCGGCGGGTGATTCGTCATCCCGACACCCTCCAACTGGAGACCTATTTGAACGAAGGCGACTGGGTGGAGATTGTGGACGGACCGTTCCGGGGAATTCGGGGAATTTTGCGGGAGCTGCGCGGGGAAACCCGGGTGGTAATCAACATCGACGGAATTTACCAGTCCGCTTCCTTTGTGGTGGATAAGGCACTGGTTCGGAAAATTGAAGGAAAAGAAAGCGTAAAATAAACTTAAAGGAAACGTTAATCAGGGAGCGTAGCATGACGACAGAACCCAAAAGTAAGCATATTTACTGGCACGAAGGCGATATTACCAAGGAAGATCGCGAACGGATGAACGGTCATCGGGGGGTGTGC
>JAJRXE010000201.1 GCA_024276455.1 Calditrichota bacterium | reverse complement strand
AGGGCGTTGACGAGCAATTTAAATGTTCCATAGGTCTGAGCGCGGTGGTGTACACCAAAAGCATACAAAATAACCTCTCCGGTTTTTACCGGAATTTCCGCCAGGGCGACGCTGCCTTCTAACTTCTCCGCACCGATTGCCCAGCCGCTGCGCAGGGGATTCCGATCCGAGTAAAAGGCAGTTTCTTTAATTTCCCTGGAGTAGGGAAGTAATTTCAAGGCCACCGGGGAGCGGAAAAATATGCTGACCCGCGCCGGCAAACCCAAAGTTAAAGGCGAGGTCCGATCGAGTTGAACCTCTAACAAACTGCCCGGAATGTAAAAATTTTTCCGAGAGAGTTTTTTAACGAAGTTAATCGCCGGTACCCGGAGTTGTTCAATCGCAAAATCACAGGCCTTTCCAATAAATAGAATTTTACCACCTTGTTCCAGAAAAACCTGCAGGCTTTTCACGCCCTGCTGACCAATCCCGCCCCGGAATTCCGGTTTGGTCTGGGGCGCGCCCAGGTACTGGTTATTTTGACGGGCGTTTGAGCCCCGTAAAATGGATTGGGAGGACTGACTTCCAAAGACAATGACATCCACCTTCCGACGGAGCTGCTGACCGTCCTTAAAATCGGCGTTGTGAAGCACCTGGTAGGGAAAGTGAAATTGGTCCAGCAACAGGCGCAACCAGCCCTCGTCGTACACGGAGGGAATCCAGGGCTGGTACACTCCGATGCGCAGGGGTTGAATCGATCGGAGAGAGAGCGTGTGGTTCCGGGTGACTTTTTGAAGAGGAATTTCCAGATTCCGGAGGAACTCCTGCACGATTTTCTCTTCTCCGGGAGAAATGCGGGTAACGAATGTTCCGGCCGGCAGCTCATCGACCGGCCTTTCCAGCTGAAAGACCGGGATGTTTTTGCTCAGGAGCAGATTAGCCAGCAGGTAAGCGTGACTGAAGCGCCGCTCGAAGGCAAAGGTGCCGGCGGTAATTTGCCGGCTGGCTTCGGGCAGGGACAGCACCGCTTCGTGCAGAGGAACATTCAGGGGCTGCTGGAGGGCAAAAGTGCTGACCCCCATTTTCAGGGGCAGGGTCCAGCCGGTGATGTCGTAGGGACGACGGGGTGGACCATCTGGATATTCTTTGAGGTTGGGGTACTGTTGCACTTCCAGTAAATCTTTGATGTATGCCCGGGTGGGTTGCGCCAGGGGGATGACGAAATCGCCCGGACGGATTTTGCCTTCCGGGAGCTCCTGCGCCTCCGTAGCCTGGTAAATGCGCACGTTGGCCATTTGCAGGCGGCGCAGCATCTCCAGGGCGCTGTTGGGATCGTGCTGTTCCCGGGGAATCACAAAAGCGTATGGTGGTTGGGTTTCTCCCGCCTGAATCGCTTCCCGATTCAGTTGCAGGAAGAGTCGTTTGAATTTGGTTTTCATTCGGGCAGCCAGGTCCAGCATGGCGTAGGCAGAAGCCTTTTCGTAATCGATAATGTCCCGTAGCCGCCACCACCCGCCGGGCCAGGGATCCAGGAAATTGGTCTGCTGCTTGTACTCCGGCAGGTCGATTCCCATGCCCTTCAGACTGGTGTGGGGAAAGAACAGCGGACTGGCGATGCGCGCGCTGGCCGCTTCGGTAAGAATGCCGATCCGGTTGTGCCAGAGGGGCGTTTTGGACATGGTTCCCTCGAAATAGGCGTTAAAAATGGTGCCGGTAACCAGACCGGTGAACCCCCTTTCGTGCAGATCCGCCACCACGTATTTACCCACCAGATTAACGTTGGCCATCAGGGCCGGGGAAACGTTGGGATTCACCGGGTCGGCGTAGGGCGGGAGGAACAATCGAGCCCCACGGGAACCCATCTGGTGCTGGTCCAGTACGATTTCCGGGAACCAATCGTGGTAAAGCACCCGCGCCACGTGGCGACTCTCCGCCAGATTGAAAAAATACCAGTCGCGATTGTTGTCGTGGTCAGCGTAAAAATGATATTTTTGGGGCGGACGGCTGCCCTCGTACTTCGTACCCACCGTGTTCCGGTACCACTGGGTGACCAGGTCCTGACCGTCCGGATTGAGCGAGGGAATCATCAGGACGATGAGGCTATCCCGGATTTGTTTCACTCGGGGGGCATCGGAAGTCACCAGCTCGTACGCCAGCTCCACCGATTCCTGGCTGGCGGCGATCTCGGTGGAATGGATGTTCATGGTAAGCAGGAAGACCAGCTTGCCTTCTTGTAAAAGGGTCTTTTCCGCTTGTGAGGTGAGGTCCTCCGGCCAGGCCAGCCGCTGTTGAATCTCCCGGTAACGGGACAAATCGGAGAGGGTTGCTTCGTAAGCGATGATGGCCATGATCATGGGACGGTCCAGGGTGGTGCGACCCAGTTCCAGCAGTTTTAAGCGTGGTGACTGTTTATCGAGCAGTTTGAAATACGAAGTAATTTGCTGCCAGGCGATCAGCCGGCGGTCGCTGCCGATACGAAAGCCGAAGTAGGCTTCCGGTGAGGGAATTTCGCCTCCAAACAGAGACTGCGAATGGAGAAAAAAGAACAGGATAAGAATAAGAAAACGCCTGACCATGGTAATACCCCCGGTATTAGAAAATTTTATTTCAAATATTGGAAGGGAAGAAAGAAAAATCAAGCCCGGAAATAGGAGTTTTTGCCGGGGAATAATTTATAAAACCAAATTGTAGAACCGCCCGGTTCTCGCCGGGCGGTTTTTTTTTTGACCGTGGAAGGAAAAAGTATCTTCTGATTAAAGTGTTTTTAAAGCAGAATTTTTAACTTCCCGATTTTTCCCGCAAAATTTTTTGTTATTTTACCCCCTGGTCGGGCAAACAGGGAAAGCAAATTGTGGGAGATTCCAATAAAATCACCACGGCGATGATTTTGGCCGCCGGTCGGGGCACCCGCATGGGGAATCTGTCCAGACGAATCCCCAAGCCGCTCCTCAAAATGGGCGGGTACTCCTTGCTGGAAATTGCCCTGCGAAAGTTGCGGCGGGCTGGCTTCCGGAAGGTGGTGGTGAATGTCCATCATCTGGCGGAGCAACTGGAGGAATTTCTGGAAAATTTTCACCTGCCCGGTCTGGAAATTCTGGTTAGCGAGGAAGACGAACTGCTGGGCACCGGGGGCGGAATCGCTCAGGCAGAACGGTTTTTCGCGGGCGAGACGATTCTGGTGCTCAACTCCGACGTCCTCTGCGATATTTCGCTTTCCGATTTGCTGCAATTTCACCGGCGCCACACCGCCCTGGCCACCATGGCGGTGGTGCCCTCCCGGGATTACCACCACTATCGCCTGGTGCGGTTCAATTCCCGGGGCCGATTATTAGGCTTTCATCCCAAAGGAGAATCTCTGCCGACGGCGGGCCGTTTCGGCATTTTTACCGGCTTCCAGGTGCTGACCCCGGCGGCGCGCCGTTATTTGCAACCGCGTCCCTCCTCGGTGATTGACGATTTTTACCTCCCCTCGCTACAGGAAGGAGAGGAAATCGCTGTGTTCGTGCATCGGGGACGCTGGCTGGACGTGGGCACGGAAGCGCTGTTCCGGCAGGTGCAGGACATGGTGGTGCGGGGGGAAGTGCGGCTGGAGGATTTTATGTGAGCGAAGGGGATCCTCGAACGCCCTTAAGGGCGTTCCGCCGCAACGCCGTTAACGGCGTTTTGCCCCAAAGGCCCTTAAGGGCCTTTCCCTGCAAAATTCCCACAATCGGAGTTGCATAACCTTAAGTAAAATTTTAAATTACCAGCAGTCAAACACAGGGGAGGAATTTTAGATGGAAATTCAGGTTGTTCCAATCGAAAAACCGGAGGAAATGAACTTCATTCTGGGGCACAGCCATTTCATCAAAACCGTGGAAGATTTGTACGAAGCGGTGGTGCAGAGCGTCCCGGGAGTAAAGTTTGGCATCGCCTTTTGCGAAGCATCCCAGAAGCGCCTGGTACGCTGGACCGGCAACGACGAAACGCTCATCGAGCTGGCCAAAAAGAACGCCCAGAAAATCGCCGCCGGACACACCTTCATCATTTTTATCGATGGGGCGTTCCCCATTAACATGCTCAACGCCATCAAAGATGTCCCGGAAGTCTGCCGGATTTATTGCGCCACGGCCAATCCCACCCAGGTGTTGTTGGTGGAAACCGAGCAAGGGCGTGGCATTATTGGGGTCGTGGACGGTTACAGCACCCTGGGTGTGGAAACGGAAGAGGATATTGCCTGGCGGAAAGATTTCCTTCGCAAAATCGGGTACAAGCAGTAAGTGGCAAAGAATTTGTAATGGTTAACAAAGTCCGGTGCAAGAAAAAAAGTATTGTCCGGCTTCTGCCGGTTTTTCCCTAAAAATGTTGGGTAAATTTTTTACAAAATTCCCATTGTCCGATAAAGTCTGGAGGAAATAATCGTTAAAAGGAATTTAACTTTCTTAGAAAGGCGTCCTATGCGTAGCCTGCTTGGTTTTTTTCTGGTAGCTTTGTTGAGCGTGCCGATGCTGCTTTCTGCTCAGGAAACCCAAAACGACAGCCTTTTTGTGCTTCAGCAGGTGGAAGATTTAATCGCCCAGGGCCAATACGCTTCGGCCCATTTGCTTCTGAAAGATTACCTGGAGCACGTCGGCGACAAACCGTTTTTTGTGTGTCTGATGGTGGAAAATGGATTGAAGCACTTTTATGATCACGACAATTACCAGATTTTTTACCTGCGCGATTCGGAAATCCAGTGGAATCATAAACTGTTGGATACCCTGAGTAACGTCCGAACCGCGCGACTGCGATATCCTCAGCGTATTCTGAAACGTCTGATTCAATCCCATCCCAATCTGTCCCGCCCTTACCAATTGTTGGGGTATTATTACGAGATTCAATACGACGACCTCAGCGATATTGACGTCATCCCCATGAATCGTATTCAAATGTTGGAAAAAAGAATTTACGAGAATTATCGAAAAGCGTTCCAGCTGGGAAATAGGGATGTACAGGTGGTTCGCTGGTTGGGCGACTATTTTTATCGGAATAATCAGATTGACCAGGCGGAAAAATATTACCGTCTGAATATCGAAAAACCTCATCAGGATGCGATTTCTTACCTGCGGCTGGCCGAGATTTACTACCACAAAAAATTGTACACCGAAGCGTATCAATATGCCATGACGGCGTTGAAGTTGTTTCCCGCCACGGAGGTGTATTTGCGGTATGATGCCATTCGATTGGCTGCCCGGGTACTGAAAGAATTGGGAGAACTTGACAAATACGTCTATTATCTGCAAGAGTGTATTCGAATTTTACCAGATGTGCAGGATGCGTATCTGGATTTGATTGATTACTACGTCTGGGACGAAAAATATGATCAGGCGGAAGAGACTTTCCGGCAAATGCTTTTGAATAATCCATTTGATTTGAAAGGCTACCAGGCGCTCCAAAAATATGTGGTGAAGACCGGACATTACTTCTTTGCGACCAAACTGTTCGACGAAATGTTGTTGAAATTTGAGAATTCCGATGAGGTCATGGCCAATGTGTATCGGTTCAAAGGAAATCTGGCCTACTTCCAGGGTATGCCGGAAGAAGCAAAAAAATTCTGGGAATTGAGCAGAAATTATTTGAAACGTTACCTCCCTCCCAATAGTCCATTGATTAAAGAGGTGGGTGATCTCAAGGCTTTAGAAAATTTAAAATTGGAGAGACAATGAAACGATTGATTTTTTTGATGTTTTTACTGATAATCGCTCTGGTGGCTTGCCAGTCCAAACCGCCGGTGACTCGAGGCGTGGACATTCAGTCCCATCAATTATTTGTGAAACTCAATCCGGCCAACCATCAGGTGGATTGTGTCGATCAGTTGGAAGCGGAAAGCAAAGATGCTAACCAGAATATTAGCCTGCTGATAAACCGGGATGCGGAAATCATTGATTTAACAATCAATGGCGAAAAGGCGAACTTTCAGAAAAATAAAACATTTGATGTGTCCGATTACGTGAGCAATCCGGATTCCAGTACCGTGAGCGATTTTCGCCATGCGGCGGAATTAAAAATTGCCGTCAAACCGGAATGGAAAAAGTTGAATATTGTGCTGAAATACCGTTTTACCGCCACAGACTCGGTGGAGAAAGCCGCGTTTTCCCGGGAATACATTGCCTACCAGGTGCGGGGATATCTGGGAGATAAAGGGTTGTTCTTCAGTCCGGCGTTTTTCTGGTATCCTCAGTTGCCGGACGATATGGCCAGATTTACCGTCAAAGTGGTTGTCCCGGACCGATTCGACGTGGTAACTCAGGGAGAACTGTTAGAGAATGTGACCGAAAAGGGGTGGCGCTCGGTCACCTGGAAAGCGGATTATCCGGTCGATGCACTTTATTTGGTCGGGAGCCATTATCAGGTTCAGAAAAAAATGTACCGGGACATTGCTGTAATGACCTATTTCTTCCCCCAGACTCAAGACCTGGCCGATTCGTATTTGAATGCCTGTGTACGCTATCTGGCCCTGTACGAGCAGCTCATCGGACCGTACCCTTTTAAAAAATTTGCCGTGGTGGAAAATTTCTTTCCCACCGGATACGGAATGCCTTCTTACACCCTGTTAGGTAGTCAGATCATCCGACTGCCGTTTATTATTTACACTTCCCTTGGCCATGAAATTGCCCACAACTGGTGGGGGAATTCCGTGTACGTGGATTACGATTCCGGGAATTGGTGTGAGGGGTTAACGACCTACACCGCCGACTATTTGTACGCCGAGCGGAAGAGTCCCCAGGATGCCATGCGTTATCGTCGCGATATTGATCGCGATTTCACGGTGTATGTGAAGGACAAACTTGATTTTCCTTTGAGCAAATTCCGGGAACGCACCGAGACCGCCTCGCGAGCCATTGGTTACGGTAAGAGCGCCATGGTGTTTCATCAGCTTCGCCGGATCGTGGGCGATTCGCTTTTCTGGGAAGGTCTGCGTAAATTCTACCACGACAACCGTTTCCGGGCAGCTTCCTGGAAAGATATTCAGGTGGCCTTTCAGCAGGTCAGCGGGCGCGATCTGGGATGGTACTTCAAGCAGTGGGTCGAACGGCCGGGCGCGCCACAGTTGAAACTAAAGCAGGTGGCCCTGCAGGACAGCGAGGTGGTGCTGACCCTGCAGCAGACTCAGCCGGTTTACAAATTGTACGTTCCGGTGGTATTACAATTTGCCGATAGCTCCGTTCGTCAATACGTCTGGCTGGAAAAAGAGAGTCAGACCTACCACCTGGCGGTTCCTGCGAAACCGGAGCGACTGGCCGTCGATCCGGATTTTGATCTTTTCCGCAAGCTGGATCGCAACGAAATTCCACCCACCCTCTCGGAAATCTTTGCCCGGGAAAAGCGGGTAATTGTTTTGCCGGACCAGGTTTCTTCCACCAAAGCGGCCCTTTACCACCGTTTTGCCGAGATGTTTTCGCAGGCTCACCGGGACACCATCCCGATTAAGTCTCCGGAACAACTTCGTGGAGAAGAAAAACAGGACTATTCGCTTTACCTTCTGGGAACCCCCGCCGAAAATTCTCTCTGGCAGCAAGTTCGGCCAGAATTCCCCCCGGAAGTGGAAATGGACCAGAAAGAGGTTCGGTTAAATAACTCAACCGTGCCCGGGGAAAATCAGCTGGTGGTACTGACTCTGCGCGACCGAGAGAATGCAGAGCGCAATGTTTGCCTGATTGCCCTTTCCGACGAGGCCAGTATTGGCCGGGTGGGGACGCTGCTGGTCCACTACGGGAAGTACAGTTATCTGGTATTCGAGAACGGTCGGAACAAAGAAAAAGGCGTTTTCTCAACCCCCGGCAGCCCGTTGCAATTCCACTTTCAATAACCGATGCT
>JAJRXE010000200.1 GCA_024276455.1 Calditrichota bacterium | reverse complement strand
CAAACGTCACAATGGCTACATCACGGTCAGTTCAAAGATTAACCTGGGAACCACCTTTTACATTTATTTGCCGGCGCTAAAGAATCAGAAAGTCCAACCGGCGCCCAAAACCGAACCGAACCTTTCCGGAAAAGGAAGAATTCTGGTCATGGACGACGAGCCGACGGTACGCGAAGTTCTGGGGAACATGCTGAAGCATCTTGGTTACGAGGTGGAGTTTGCGGCGGAGGGCCAGGAAGCCATCCGCAAATACCAGGAGGCGCGAAAAGCCAATCAACCGTTCAAGCTGGTAATCATGGATTTAACAATTCCGAATGGTATGGGTGGTCGGGAAGCCATCCGTCGCCTGAAAGAAATCGACCCCCGGGTAAAGGCGGTGGTTTCCAGCGGATATTCCAACGATGAAATGATTGCGGAATATCTGAAATTCGGATTTCAAGGTTACATGGCCAAACCGTTTCGCATGAAAGATTTAGTGGAGATATTAAAGCAGTGTTTGAAGGACTAAGCGTCTTTAAAAAAGAGCACGCCCGGAGGGAGTCGAACCCCCAACCCTCGGATCCGAAGTCCGATGCTCTATCCAATTGAGCTACGGGCGCGTCTTCTTGCTTCTTGTGGATTGATCGATGCTCAGTGCGCGGAGAGGGACTCGAACCCTCACAGCCGCCAGGCCACCAGATCCTAAGTCTGGCGCGTCTGCCAATTCCGCCATCCGCGCCTGCTTATTTTTGCCCGCCTAATTTAAAATCAACTCGTCTCGGTGTCAACCGCTTTAGGAGAATCTTCCTCCTCCAGCTGAAACATCTTTACCCACAGCCACTTCCATATATTTATTTTGCTCTCCTTCTCATGGTTCCAGAACAGCAAACGAGCATTGTGGCCCAGAAAATAATTCTTCTTTTCTTCCCATTCCGCTTTCTCTTTTTCCCCCTCCGGAGCCCGTAGCGCTATGACAAACGAATCAACGGATTCAATCTGTTCGATCTTTTCCTGCAAAAAATCGGGATACTCCCAATGGTCGAACTCCTCCGACTCGGCCACGATCAGGGCGGCTTTCAGAAAAGGCAAAATATTTTCCAGAACGGCCGTTTTAATCTCGCTTGTCGGATTCAAATGGTAAAGCAAAACCACCGTTTCGGGGTCAACTTCCCAGCGGAAAACGGAAAAACCTTCCCGTTGAATTTCCCGCAATGGCAGGGGCGCGGCTAATTCTTTGAACAGGTTTTCCCCCTGTTCAATCACCAGGGTTTCAATAATCGTCATGGTTTATATCGATCCTAATTGATCCTCTATTTTCGTTAAGACATCTTCTTCCAGTGGAGGTGGTTGAACCGTAATCACCGACCGTTCTTTCGTTTCGGCCAACTGATTTGGTGGCTGAACAGATGGGGCGATTTCCTGCTTCTTTTCTCGTTTAAACAAACTGGTGATGGACTGAAATAACGCACCCAACCTTTTATTCTCCAGCGCTTCTTTTTGAATCACATCCAGATCCTGGCTGCGGATCAGCCATCCCTTGCGAAACATTTCCCGCACCTTTTTCAACACCTCAATATTGTCCTCGTTGACGATCAATAATAAATCATTGAGCGTACCACCCTGCTCAAACAGCTGCAGAATCTGAATTAGATCCTGAGACGGGGTTTCTAAAATCGCCTGAGGATTGACCACCACCTCTTCGAACAATCCGGGCAAATCGCTATAAGCTTGCTCCTGACGGGTTAAATACTGCAACAACTCGATAATTAATTCCTCGTTACTCAGTTCCAGACTGTCCGCCAGATCGACCCGGGCAAACTGAACCTGAAACGTGCCCTTGCGCAATCCCACCAATTTTCGCAAGGCGGTTAAGGTATCGAAATTTCGCAGGGTCGCCCGTACCACTTTACCGGAGCGAAAGAAAATCTGCCCCAACAGATCATGATATTGAATGGAAAGAATGGCATCTTTGCCATTAGCTCCTACCATTTGAATCAGGTCAATCAGGTTGAAATTGCCCAGATCCCCTTTCCATTTGGTCGGCGAATGCAAGGTCACCTCCCCTTCAACCGCTCGGATGGTATTTTCGATAATATGGAAAAACTCTTTCTTCGTGGTCGGCATATTGATGACCTCACTCACCGGGAGCTCTAAGAGCGGCCCTATCTCTGCTTCGGAAGTGGTAACTGCAATCACCGGTAAATAAGAGAGATTGTTCATATTCAATAGAGTAAGCAAATCTTCCAGAAGCGCCTGACGAGCCGGCCAGACAACGATTAAATCAATATATTCCCGTTGACACACCTGGACGACTTCGTCGCTGGTGAAAGCGCGGTGGTAAATATATTCCCGGTCCCGCATGGCGGCGACAATTTCTGGCTCGTACTGTTGATCCAAAAGGTAAAACAAAATATCTAACATAATCGCCTCAACGACAATTCGGTTATCCGGTGGTTTTTTTATGTCCTAAATGATAAAGCAGCTTCCGGATATGGCCAAAGTTTCCCGGATCGATTACCATTACCGGGGTTTGGGGTGGTAATTCCAACTTTTCCCGCAATTCGCGAATGGACGCTTCATCATCCCGGGGCAAATTGGTCAAACCAAAGATCGTCGGAATGGAATAATTGGCATTCCACTGCTGAATCACATATTTAGTGTAATCAATTTTACTATCTTCGGAACAATCGATTAAGAAGATATTGGCCAGAAGCGCCGTGGGTATTTTTTCAATAATCGCGCGAAAATCGATTTCAATGGAAACGCCCAACACCTTTAATTCCAGCCCATCCCCCACCGGTAAACGGGCGTAGTCAATAATTTGCTGGGTTTTAAACTCACAATTCGCCACCCCGGCCAGCGTTTTAATCAATTGCGTTTTCCCCGAAGAAGGCGTACCAAAAACCAGCAATACTCCGTCCGTCTTGTCGCCCAACAAATTCGTCCGAATAAACTCCACATCTTCCCGGGTTAAGTGTTGCTCCGGTAATTCTTCCTTCACCGGCACAATTATCTCCTGATTCAACAGTAGCTGGAGCAAACGAAGAGTTTTTAAAGGCGTAAAAGGAGTTTTCCAGAAAATTTGTTCCAATTTTTTCTCTTCTTTCACCAACGCCAATAATTTGTGAAGGTCTTGCTGAAAGGGCTCGTCTTGCCGGGGCAGATCTTTCTTCACCTCAATATTCGGATTCTCAATTCCCAGGTTTTCGAAAAAATCGGAGATCAGTTCCCGTTCAAACCGGGCTTCCGCCAGGACGCCAAAAGTGGAGTTCGGAAAGGTAGTCAGTTCCTCGCTTTGCGAATACGAACGCATGCGGAAGGTTCCCCGTTCTTGCTGCAAAATTTTCAGTGCCGCCGCAACCCCGGTAAGGCCGGGTGTATTTGCCTCGATGATTTTTCCCTGGAAAAGCCTCAATTTGGCAAAATATTGGTGATTTTGAATTTTCAAAATCAAATTCCGCCCATCCGAAATGGAGTGCAGGAGCAATTCCTGTAACTTGAACTCTCGCATGCTTCCCCGGGTTACCTTTTTCTGGTATTCGGAACGCAGCTCTTTTTGCCGATATTGATGAATATTCAAAAGGTTCAATAAATTTTCCGGTTGAGCAAGTGCTCCAGTAGTTACCCGGGAAATGCCGACGTCCAATAATTTTATTCGGCTGTCAACATCTATCTTTTCTCCGTACACAACGGTGAAATGGTCTTTCAAAAAACTCAAATTCGGGATATTGTCCCGTACCCATTCAAATCCAATGAAAACCGCATCGGGAATGGTCGCATTAATGTAGTCCTTCAGCTCCGACAGCTCGGAAACCAGCTCGATTTGGTGGACGCCCGGTAACGCATGGCGAAGAATTTCGCGAGCCTGCGGT
>JAJRXE010000199.1 GCA_024276455.1 Calditrichota bacterium | reverse complement strand
GTTGCCAGCCCAGCAGCAATACCGGTTCCTCAAACTCAGGGGTCGCTCGGCGGAACAATTGATCGACATTAAAACAATTGGGAGTAAGGCTCACCAGTTCAAATCCCGCCTTTTCCGCAACCCGATCGAAAAAATCCAGCACCTGATTCTGAACCGCGACTGCCAGGACTTCCCGGTAGCGGCTTCGGGAGTGGGAATATTCCGGTAAATAGAGGGAATAATTCTGTTGGGGCTCCGCCCAGGTTTTTTCCAGATTGTACGCCACGATTTCCGGATAATGCTGCGGATCGATATCGCGGTCGATATGCACTTTCTTGATTAACGCGAAGCGCCCCGGAATGGAAAATCGGACGCTGCCCCGGGAAAGCTCGTACCTTTTCGCAATTTCGGCCAGGCCTTTGGCAACCACATCGGCGGTCTGGGGCTGATAAATCGTTTCATGATTAATAGAAACGGGCAGCGATTCACTCACTGCCCTGTTTACCTCAATCCGATCCGGTTCAACGGATAATTCTGCCCATAAGATAAAATCTTCTTGGAAGGCAATCGCATTTACGTCTGCCACGCTTTATCCTCGATTTATTCCATCTCCCAACTTTTTTCGCCATCTTTTATAAAGCCGTGATTAATGTGCTTTTTATAAAAGATTACATGCACGCGTTCTTTGATTCCTTCCAGGGCATTTAACAAATCTTTTTCCAGTTTGCTGGATGCCTCCCGCAAATTCTGGGCATCGGTATTATTGAAAGAGGATTTGATCTGACCCAGAATATTCTGCGCGTTTTGGAATACTTCAGCATTCAGTTTCACCTTCTTCCGCAACCGCCGCGGCATCCTGGTCGCCTCGATAAGCGAGTCCAGACGAGTTAATTTCTTTTCAAAGTAGGTAACCTTTTCTTCCAGATCGCGGATGTTACCGGTCTCTATTCGGGTCGCCAGGGTGTCCATCGGATTCAGAATATCCTCAATCGCCGGTTTTAATACCGAAAGTTGCTTCTCTTTTTGCACCAAGTCAACAAAATTTTCCAGATCTTTGGTGTAGCGGTAAAAGAGCACCGATTCAATATTGTCAAATTCCACCAGCAACTCTTTGATGTCCAGCAAGATGTCGGTGTAGCGACGCAGGTTCTTTCGGTTCTCGTCCAATACAGCTTTGGTCTGAACAATCACCGTATCGAGCTGGTTTACTGCCCCGAATAACTGCAAATTCTGCAGGGGCGCCACATCTTCCCGGAATTTCTGACTGAAAACATCCAGCAGATTGGGGCATTCCACGGTCAGATGGCGGGCCCCCTCGGCACTGTCGATGCGAATAATGTACAACTGCCCGTCATCGGGACAATGGAAATTATCCTCGTTCAGATTCAACAAAATTGAGTCCGTCTCTCCCAAACTGGTCAAGGCATAACGCTGAGAAAGCATGAAATAATCCGGAGAGAGGAACTTCTGGTGCAATTCCGTTAGATGCTGTTTCTCCACTTCCAAGCGCTGCAAATCCTGATCCAGACTAACGGTTTGCAATTGGTTAATGTTGGTCCGTACCCGGCCGGAGAATTTATTCAGACGATCAGCCACGCTGGACACTTTCACAATGTCGGTTTTCTTCACCTGTTTGCCAAACGCGTCCACATCTCCCAGAATCGTGTTTACTTCACCAACCACCTGCTCCAGCTCTAACCGGGGGAGATAACTAATAATGGTATCCACAAAAGCAATGGCTTTTAGGATGCCGTTCTGTAAGGGGAAATCACTAATTTCGTCTCGCAAACTGGTTAACGAATCGATGTACACTTTCAGATGGGAAAAATTGGGGATGGTGGCGCTGGAATCGAGCCGACCGATTTCCCTCATCAGTTCCATGCTCCGAGCCTGCAAATCTTCGTAACGCCGGAAGTAACGATCATTCCCCATCAAATCGCCACTTATTTCGTACATTCCCTGAGAGATTCCAGCGATTTTTTCGACCACCGGAATGGCCAGCACATTATTAAAAACCTGGATCATGCTACGGGTTAACGAAACCAGTTGTTGTCGCTGAATTAAACCGGAATCGGTATGAACATAGTTAAGGAGTAAATCCAACGAATCCGTATAGGCATCATTTCCCCGATAGTAGAATTGTTCGGCTTCGTACAGGGCGTTCAAGTTATTACGACAGGTCGTCGTGATTTGATTCTCTTCCTTCCAGATCCGATCTGGAACCAAAATGACCGCGACCAACAGAAGGGCCATCAACACAATCAAAATTTCTAAGATAATCGAACCTCTGGACTCTTTGGCAGCCATCATACCTCCAACTGATTATTTTTCGTAACAGCCAACACTTAATACATTTCTTAAATATAATATTTTAAAACGAAACAGTATAATAAAATGGTAAAAAAATGTCAATTATTTTTTGAAAATTCAATATTTAAAAAAACTTGCCCCTTCCGGAAACAAGGCGCTTCAATTCCCTGCTGATTGAATGATCAAATATTTTCATCTAAAAAATAAATTATCTTGAAAAGGGAAGCAATAAGTCATAAATTTGCAATCTTTGTAGGATAAAATAAGGCAACGGATGTTTAAAAGTATTGATTGGACCGGAGATTCCTTACGCATCATCGATCAGACTCAGATTCCCGAGCGCTTACAGTTCCGCGATTTGGTTTCGTTAGAAGAAGTTTACCAGGCGATTAAGAGATTGCAGGTACGGGGGGCTCCTGCCATTGGAGTCGCTGCCGCCTTTGGTTTGTACCTTGGCTTGCGCCACAAACCGTATGCTTCCCGCGAAGAATTCCTTCAAGATCTGGAGATACAGGTTCAATATTTAAAGGGTGCTCGACCGACGGCCGTGAATTTATCCTGGGCACTGAATAAAATTCAACAACACCTAAAAGAACATCCCGGTTCCCCATCGGAACTATTAGAGGAAGCCCTGAAAATGGCTCAACAGATTCTGGAAGACGATCGTTCTCGCTGCGAAGCCATCGCTACCCGAGGAGCCGCCTTGCTCCCCGACGAGGCTGTGGTCATCACCCATTGTAATACCGGAATCCTGGCCACCGCCGGAATTGGCACCGCACTGGGAATCGTTTACAAAGCCTTCGAACAGGGCAAGCGGATTCACGTATTTGTGGATGAGACCCGTCCCATTTTACAGGGTGCCCGGTTGACCATGTGGGAATTGCAGCAGGCCGGTATTCCTGCTACCCTGATTACCGACAACATGGCAGCTTATGCCATTAAAGAACATCGAATCGCTCTGGCGCTGGTGGGGGCGGACCGGATTGCGAAAAACGGAGACGTCGCGAATAAAATCGGGACTTTCAGTCTGGCCATCAGCTGCCACTACCACCGAATTCCTTTCTACGTGGCCGCCCCGCTCTCAACCTTCGACTTCAGTATTCCCGATGGTAGTTGTATTCCCATTGAGCAGCGCGACCCCGTGGAAGTTACCCACATCTGGAATAAGCTGCCCATTACGGTTCGCGACGCCAATTGCTGGAACCCGGCTTTCGATGTGACCCCGGCAAAATTGATTACTGGAATCGTGACCGAGCATGGAATTCTTTCTCCTCCTTTCGAGGAGTCCCTGGAAAAAATAAATAACAAAGTTCACCCAAATTAAAATTATAAGGAGCTTATTTTATGAAAAGAGCAGTCATTTTGTCCATCGCCGTTATTCTTCTCGGCTTACTGTTGATTACCGGATGCCGTCCACCGGAAGTTGAAGGTGTGGTTGTTGACATTCAGAATGGAATGTACGATAAGGCTTTCGAACTGGCAAAAGAGGCTGTCCAAAAATATCCCAATAATGCCGAAGCCTGGTACTGGCTGGGATATCTCTATGGTCGCCAGGAAGATTTTGTCAAAATGAACGAAGCCTTTGATAAAAGTCTGGCACTTTCGCAGCAATTTGCCCAGCAAATTGAACAAGCCCGTTTCAGCTACTTTGCCAACAACTTCAACGACGCCTTGAACAACTATTACAAGCCGGCCCGGGAAGCCAAAGATCCGGAGAAAAAGAAAGAGCTTTACAAGAAAGCGGCGGAGAAATTCCTGAAATCTTTCCAGGCTTACCCGACTCACGCCGAACCGCTGGCCCCCCTGGCCGTCTCCCTGATTCAGATTGGCGACACCACTAAAGCCGAACAATATCTGGACAAAGCCATTGAAATGGATCCCAAGAACGACACCCTGATGGTTACAGTGGGCGACTTCTACTACCGGATTGGGAAACTGGACAAGGCCAAAGAGTTGTACCAGCGCGCCCTGAAAGCCAATCCCAAAAACGTGAACGCTCATCTGGCTATGGGAGAAATTTACACCAAGGAAGAAAAATGGGACGAGGCGGTGAAGGAACTGAATACCGCGGCCGAACTGGCACCGGACAACCCCACTATTCCCATGAATATCGGGATCATTTACTACAACAACGAAAAGTACCAGGAGGCGATTCCCTTCCTAAAGAAATCGCTATCCATGGATCCCAACAACAAAGATATGACCGAACTGCTGAGCATCTGTTATTTGCAAACCAAGCAGTACGACACCGCCCTGCCTTTCCTGGAAGAAGCCGTGAAGAAATTCCCGGATTCTGCCCTGTTGTGGAATAACCTGGGAGTGGTGTACGCCCAGAAAGGAATGAAAGAGAAAGCCGAAGAAGCTTTCAACAAACAAAAAGAATTAGAAGAACAGAACTAATTCTTTGCGACAGAAAGTAGGAAAAACAAAATCGGGACTCTTTGCAGGGTCCCGATTTTTTTTTGTGTGTATCTCCATTATTTTCCGCGTCGAATCAGTAGTACCCAATCGAAACGTAACCGACCCAATGGTGAATGTTAGCCGGAGCGGTCACGCCCATTCCGAGGTCTTCTACCGGAATCACCGGATTGGAAATACTGGTGGAGTAGCGGAGCATTCTCCCCCGCAAAGGCGGCACCTTTAACTCCTGCTGTAAATAATACGCTGTCAGCAATCCAAACGGCACGGAATAACGCCCACACCAGGTCCAGGCATATTCTTTGTAGTTCTGTTTTTTCACCGTGTAGCCCACGAAACGCTTAATCCGCAACGGGTCAAGATAGTCGATGAGGCATTCGTTCACAATGGTCAGATCGCGGTTGGTGGCGTCGCGGTACCCGGCGGAATCGGCCCCGAAGGGCGCGTAATTTTTGCCTCCCCAATCCTGATCGCCATAATGGACACAATCGTTCGAAATAGCCAAGGCAAAATCTTTGCCCCATTGCCACTGCCGCTGGGTAACGACCGCGGCCAGAGCCTTCGCCAGCGCCCGGGCCAGAACTTGCATTCGATCGAAACTCATGTAAGGCACCAGAATCGGTACAATGTCGAACGAACGATGGTAGTACTGAATAAAGGGCAGGAGCGCTTCCAGGGAATGCTCCATTTGTTCCATGCTGTCGCTCACCACAAACAGGGAATCCGAGAGCCGTTGTTCGATTTCCTCCCGCAACCCGGACACCGGAATTCGCCCGTAAGGTCCGCGCCAATAGTCAAAGGAATCAAACACCAGCACATTTTCCAAATTCAACAGTCGCGCCTTGTGAGCGACGCCAAACAGAATCAGATGGGGGGCGGAAAGGTTCTCCATGACGTAGGGATACATCTCGCCGGCATAGGCGTAATCGTCGTGCGGACAAATCACCACTTTCCAGCGAAAATCGGGGGTAATATTGAACGCCCGAAAAAGATCCTGCCGCTCCTTTCCATACAGACGGTCAATACGCGCCACAACCGAATCCATCTGGCGAGCGGTGTGGGCAAATCCCACAGTGTCCACCAGTCCCCGCACTGTTACCGATTCGCCGGTATTCCGGGACTGACATTGAACCAGCAACAGCAGCAAACCTCCCAGCAGAAACAAACCACCAGACCATTTCATGTTCATCCTCCGGATTCATTGGTTTTTCTGAAACGATTTAAAAAACATCTGACCGCAAAAACACCCAGAAATTTAAGAATAAAATCGAAGATCAAAACTCGAAGACTACAAAGAGGAAATTGAAGTTGAGCATCGGGAAGTCGTCCTGTATTTACTTCCTCTGATCCGCGTCGGTACGGTTCTGTTTACAACATTCCAACGTTGTGATTCTATTTCTACAGCCAGCATCTTCCGGATTAATCCGTCTCCGGAAAATAGAGCTTCTGCTCCGCCCGAAAGAGCGCCTGCAGCAACTGCAGAATCTCCTCGCGAATGCCCTTTAAGGATTCGCGGGTAAATTCCCAGCGGACTTCCTGCAGCGGATCCAGGAAAAACAGGGATACCGGATAAATCTTCTGCTCGGGATGCAGTCCCTCCAATAAGAAGGCGTACGCCTGAACCTGAAACAGGTACTTTGCCGCCACGTCCGGCAGTTCGGCAACGTCCACCCGATTGGTTTTGTAATCCACCACTTCCCACAAACCCTGCGGATTGCGGAAAAGCAAATCGAACACACCGCGCAGTACAAACCGACCTACCCGGCGATCCAGGGCAAATTCGGAGTGACGTTCGGTGCCGGAGAGTCTGGAATACCAGTCGGAGCGCCGGATTTGCGCTAATAATTCCTGCAGGCGCCCGGTCAGAGCCTCCTCCTCGGCCGCATCCGTTAAATGAAGCTGCAAGAGAATTTGCCGGATTTTACGCTCGTCCTCAGCGGGCGAGCGGAGGTAAAAATTTTCCAGCAACCGGTGAACGGCAATTCCCCACTGCTCGCCGCCCGGTTCATCCACCCATTCCGGGGTGGCTTCCGGCGGAAACAGCTTTCCATCGTTCAAATAAAAATGGGTAAAATAACGAGGGGGGTCCTGTTTAAACAGCATCAGCTGGGTAACGGAATACACCGGCAAATTGGGCGTTTCTTGCGGGGGAAACTGGTATTTGCGAATTGTCTCGGGAATGAGATATTCGGGCGCCGGAACCGGAACAAACTTCCTCTGGGTGGGTGCGGTTTTCTCCTTCCCGGGCGTCTCTTCCCGTACAATGTGCAGAGGGTGAATTCTTTCCAGCGGGAAATCGTCCAGGGGATCTTCAATTCCGAAAGCTTCCAGCAACCAGGTTAAATACCCGGGTTGGGTCAGGGCTTTCTTTTCGGAGAGGCTTGCCAGCAGAAACAAATGGCGTTGCGCCCGGGTGGCCGCCACGTAAAACAAACGCTTCTCTTCGGCAATAATGCGTTCGCGGTAGCGTTGCTGCAAAAATCGGTAAAGAAACGGTTGGGGAGCCTGGGGAGTTATGAGCCGGTGGAGGGGAAATGCGAACCCCTTTTCTTTCTCCAGAAAAAAATCGCCCCGCAAATTAAAACTCTGCTCCAGGAACGGTAAAAAGACCACCGGGAACTCCTTGCCCTTTGCGGCATGGTAGGTGAGCAACTGCACTTTATTTTCATCTTCGGTGAAGAGAGGAGCTTCGCTTTCCTGCAACTCGCCCTCAATTTGACGCCGCAACATGTCCAGAAAGTCCGCTAACAGCGGCGAGCGCTCGGTTTCGAATTCCACCACGGTTTGAACAAACTTGTCCAGATTGGCCAGTTTTTGCGCCCCATCCGGTTGAGCCGCCAGAAACGGACGGAGGTGCAGCGCGTCAATCATGCTCTGCACCACCCGGCTAAAGCGTCCCTGGGCGGCCAGTTGTTTCCAGAACTCCGCATGCTGTAACAGATGAGCCAGGGCGATTCGTTCCGGAGGCGATACCTGCAGGGAAAACCCCTCGCGGCGAAGAAACTCCGCAAAATCTTTGTCCACGGCTTCTTCCAGAGCCAGCTGCCCCTCCAGGAAGCGGTGTAAGGTTTGCAATTTTTCCCAGTACCCGGCTCCCTGCATCCGGCTCAGGTAAAACAGGGTGGCATCCGAAAGTCCCAGATAACTGCTGCGCAGTAGCACTAACAGCGAAAAATCGTCAAAAGGATCGACCAGACACTTAAGAAAGTGGTAAAAATCCCGCACCTCGGTTTTCTGAAAAAATCCGACCCCCTTGTAGGTCTGGTAGGGGATTTCGTAGCGGCGAAAGAGCACTTCAATTTCTTCCAGATGTTTGCGGGAACGGAACAGAACGGCCATATCGCCCCAGCGAAGGGCTTCTCCCGAGGTCTTTTCGCTTTCTTCGACCAGCTCCCGAATCAAACGAGCCATTCGGTGTATCTGGGGAGATTCGTCCCCCGGGTGCGACTCATCGGGCTCATTCAACAAAAAAAGCTCGATCCGGGAATCGCCTTCCTCCCGGTGTGGGAGTAATTCCTGAAATTCCACATCGAAATCGCTTTCGCGGCGAAAAATCGGTTCGAAACAACGATTGAAAAAAGAAATCAACCGCGCGCTGCTGCGAAAATTCTCCTGCAGGTGAAGCACGCCCCGGCGCTCTTTGGGCTGGCTGGGAATTTCCTTCTGCTCGTCCGGCTCCCGGTAGGGAAGCTCCGGGTTTCCGCGTCGGGCAATCTCTGCGGCAAATTCCTGAAAGATTCCCACCTCGGCATGGCGAAAGGAGAAAATGGACTGCTGCGGATCGCCCACCAGAAACAGCCGGTCGCCGTCCAGGCTGCCTTTCGGATTGGTCAGCAGCAAGCGGAGGATTTCCGCCTGCAACCAATCGGTATCCTGAAACTCGTCCACCAGAATGTAGGCGTAGCGGCGGCGGAGCTGTTCCCGCACCGCCGGATTTTCTTTCAGCAAATGCAGTGTAAAATATTGCAAATCGTCAAAATCCAGCACGTTCAAAGCGCGTTTTTCCTGCTCCACCCTCCTCAGAAAATCCTCAGCCAGACGGGCCAGTCCCACATACACCCGGGCAAACTTTGCCTCGCTTTCGGGATGCCGTTCGATGACGCCGGGAGTAAACCTCGCCGCTCGAGCAGACAACTCCCGAAACAGCGCCAGCCGTTCCTCGCCCCAGGCGCCTTTTCCACCCGGCACGTTACGAAAAGCGCCGCCGTCTTTACGAGTCAAAGCAGTTAGCAGGCGAATCGTTGCCGCAATCTTTTTCCCGAAATCAATTCCCGATTCCTGAAACGTTTCCAGCCCTTCTTTTAATTCCTGATAGGTTTGCCGCGCATTTTCCGACTTTCCCGCCGGTGGTCCGGAGAGCAGCCCCTCCAGCGCTTCCCAGAAGGCAGCGTCTTCCCACAGGGAATTTAACAGCTGGCGGTGGTACTCCAGCCAGGCAATCCGGTTCAACTCCTGCACCTTTTCGGGAGGCTGGGTTTTCACGCGGTTCAAAAGGGGAATCAGCAGATAACGCTGGTCGTAAAAATTGTTTAAAATGTCGCGCAACTGAAGAAGGGAAAAATTCCGCAGGGCGGTGAGCCGCAAATCCTCTTTCTTCTCCGGCAATTCGTACTGGAAGAAAAAATCTCGCTGGGTGCGTTCCAACAAAGCCGTTTTCTGCACTTCGTCCAGAATTTCGAAATCCGGATTCACCCCCGCGGCAAGCGGAAATTGACGCAGCACCCGACTGCAAAACCCGTGAATAGTAAAAATCTGTGCTTCGGTAAGCTGGTTCAAAATCTCAAACAGGCGAGCTTGCTGCGCACCGGATGCTTCGGCAAAGCGCCGGGAGATTTCGCGGAAAATTCGTTCTTTCAGTTCCGCCGCCGCCTTTTCGGTGTAGGTAATGGCCAGCACGTTCGGCACGCCCAGGGCGGGTTTTTCCAGCAAAATCCGTACATAACGTTTAACCAGCACCGTGGTTTTCCCGGAACCGGCTGCCGCAATCACCACCAGGTTTCGGTTTAAATCCAGCGCCTTGCGTTGGTTGGGGGTTAACTCCATTCAAAATCCCTTCTAATATTTCTAACTTCTTATTTTACAAATAATGCCGAAATAAAACAACCGGCATTTCCGGTTAATGGTCGTCAGCCCTGGCCTGGGCGGCAAAGAATCGTCTTTGTTTATTTTCTTTTTTGCACTCTTCCCTTCTGCACGGAATTACGGAGATACTCCGGAATTAAGGAATCATAGATTTCCGGATCGCTGTACCCCTCACAATATCTACAGATTTCTGAAAAGGGAGCCTTTTTCCCCTCGAACAAATCTCCCTTGAGAAAAATCTAATTTTTATTTTTCTTTTGCCAGGCAGAATTATTATATTGAAAAACCAACAGTCGATTGAGAATCGAAACGATTGGAGTACCGGGATGATTAAAGTTAAAAAGATTACCGCACCGGAATTAACCTTTTGGGAAAAGATTTACATCCCCTCCATGTTGAAAGGGTTACTGATTACCGGGCGACACATTCCCAAAAAGAAATTCACCATGCAGTACCCGGAAGAGAAATGGGTTCCTCGCAAGGGGTACCGGGGCGCGCACCGCTTGAACCGCGATGAGCACGGACGTCCGAAATGCGTGGCTTGCGAGATGTGTTCCTCCGCCTGTCCGGCCAAGTGCATTCACATAGTCGGCGGAGTGGCCCCCTGGGACGACCGGGAACGCTACCCGGTGGTTTTCGAGATCGACATGTTGCGCTGTATTTACTGTGGAATGTGCCAGGAAGCCTGTCCGCGCGAAGCCATTGAATTAACCGAAGTGTACGATTTCGCAGACTACAGTCGCGAGGCGCTGGTGTGGGACAAAGAGAAATTGCTCCAGATGTACGATTTGACCAAAGATGGAGATTACTACCACAAACGGGCCAAGAAAATCGT
>JAJRXE010000198.1 GCA_024276455.1 Calditrichota bacterium | reverse complement strand
TGAAGGATATAGAGCATAGAGACATAAGAGAGTCCGCGACGCGGACGACCAGATCTTAGCCCATGAATTCATTCATGGGAAAGGGAAGGAATAAATAACCAAAAAGTCCCGGAGGGACGACAGACAGAAAATAAAATGAAGGAATTCCCCATGACAATTAAAATAATCCGCATCATCTTGATCGGCTTCCTGCTTACTTCCACCCGGGCCTACGCCCTGGACGGTCTGATTCCCACCTTTCCCCTGCAACGCAGCGACATCGAATTGCAACGGCTGGCGCGGCCCGGCACGCCCTTCGACAAGGTCGGGCGCAAGTTCGCCATATTGGGGGACGAGAGCGGCACCTTCGAAGCCTGGGCCTACCCGCTGAAACTGCTGCGCAACTTCGAATTCTCTTTCTTCGTGCGGGAATCCACCCGCCCCATTTACGGGCGGGACATCGTGCGCACCATTTCCGTCACCCCCGCGGCCACCACGCTGACCTACGTCTATCAATCCTTCACCGTCACCGCCACCTTCATTACTCCTTTGGAGGAGCCGGGCGCCATCATTCTGCTGAAGGTGGATTCCGACCATCCCCTGGCCATCGTGTGCGGTTTTCTGCCGGTGCTGCAACCCATGTGGCCCGCGGGGCTGGGCGGACAGTACGCTTACTGGCACGACAGGCTGAAGGCGTATGTCATCTCCGAATCCACTGGCAAAAACCACGGTCTGGTGGGCTCGCCCGCGGCGCAGGGCATCTCTTACACCCCGGCGCACATGCTCTCCGACACCCCCAACGAGTTCAAAATCGTGATTGCCGATCCCCAGGAGGTACGCGACGCTTACATTCCCATCTACCTGGCCGGCGGCAAAGGCGAGTGGAAATCCGTAGAAGCGGTGTACCGGCGCCTGCAGGAGAATCCCCGCCACCTGTACGAACAGACGGTGCAGTACTACCGGCGCCTGCGTGAGAACAGTCTGCAGGTGCAGACGCCAGATTTCCGGCTGAATCTGGCCTTCGAATGGGCCAAGATTTCCTACGACAATCTGCTGGTGGATAATCCCGACCTGGGCAAAGGGCTGGTGGCGGGACTGGGCGCTTCCGGCAAAGGGGGGCGGCCCGGATTCGGCTGGTTCTTCGGCGGGGATGCGTACATCAACTCCTTCAGTCTGAATGCGCTGGGTATTTACTCAACCGTGCGCGATGTGCTGGCCTTCACCCGGAAATGGCAGCGCCAGGACGGCAAAATGGCTCACGAGCTTTCCCAGGCAGCCGGGTACGTCGACTGGTGGAACGATTACCACTACGGCTACATCCATGGAGACACCACCCCGTTTTACATTGTGGCCATGTACGATTACTACCGCTGCACCGGCGATCTGGAATTTGTGAAGCAGAGCTGGGAATCCCTGCAGAAGGCTTACCGCTGGTGCCTCTCCACGGACGCCAACGGCGACGGATTGATGGACAATCGCAAGGCGGGACTGGGCGCATCGGAGTACGGCGATTTTACCGGGGTGGAGACCGATGTGTACCTGGCGGCGGTGTGGACGCGCGCCAATCTGGGAATGCAGTACCTGGCCGAAGCAGTGGGGGAGAGCAAGCTGGCCCGGCAGGCAGAAAGTCATTACCAGCGCGCCCGGGAAGCATTCCGCCGCAAGTTCTGGAATCCTGAGCAAGGGGTATACGCGTACGCCTTCAACGCGGATGGACAGGTGGTGCAGGAAATTTCTCCCTGGTGCACGGTGGGACTGATGTGGGAGCTGGGCGAAGAGCCCAACGCCCGGCAGTGCCTGGAGCGGCTAAGTCGCGCGGATGTGTTCACCGACTGGGGAGTGCGCATGATCTCCACCACCAGCCGGTACTTCCAGCCGCTCAATTACAATTACGGTGCGGTGTGGCCCTTTGTGGGAAGCTGGGCGGCCACGGCGTTTTTCAAAAACGGGTTTCCCCTGCAGGGCATGGCGTTGCTCAATGCCAACGCCCAGCACACCTTCGACAATTCTCTGGGGAATGTGACCGAGGTGTTCTCCGGCGCGCGGAACATCTGGCCGCAGGAGGCGGTGAGTCACCAGGGATTTTCCACCGCCGGGGTGGTGCTACCCCTGGTGCGCGGGTTGCTGGGACTGGAAGGAGATGTGCGGGCCCGGCGCCTGGAGTTCCGGCCGCAGTTTCCGGCGGATTGGCCCGCCGTGCACATCCCCAATTTTCGGCTGGGCGAGGCCAGTGCGGATTTGCGCTACACCCGCCGGGATGGAAATATTCAATTGGTTGTGACCGCGCAGGGCGCAAAGGGGTTCACCTTCCGCTTTGCGCCGGCGCTGTTTGCCGGCACTGTTGTGCAGTCCGTTACCGTGAACGGACAACCGGCGGAATTTCGTGTGGAAAAGCGGGGATATCTGATCATCCCGGAAGTAACTTTTCCCTTACAGGAAGGGGAAAGCCGGGTGGACATCCGGTTTGCTCCCACGGTAGCGATTTTGCCGCCGCTGCGCGAAAATCGGGTGGGGGAGCGCAATCGGGGATTGAAAATTGTGCGCATTCAGCGTGAAGAGCGAACGCTGACCGTGGTTACCGAAGGGCTGGCGGGAGAAACCGGCTGGCTGCGGGTTACCCATCCGGAACAGATTGTCCGGGTGCAGGGCGCCCGGTTGCAGGGAAACACGCTGGAGATTCTTTTCCTGGCACAGAAACATGGTGGATTGGACAGTTTCGTGGAGCAAACCATTGTTGTAGAAATAAATCCCAAATTCCAAATTCCAAATCCTCCCGTTAGGGATCCCTTGCGGGACAATTAATTCCAATGGCCGAATGACCAAAACATGGGGAGCGGCATGATGGTTGAGAACAATGGCGCACGGATGAACACAGATTGGACGGATGAACACAGAATTAATAAGAAAGGTTAAAAAACTCCGTGCAAATCCGTTTAATCCGCGTATTCCGTGTTCCATAAAAAATTGTTTGGGATTTGGATTTTGGGATTTGGAATTTTATCAAGGGGTTGTCGATGAAAAAATATCTCCTGATTTTCGCAATCTGCACTGCCTGGATTCTCCCCGCTCTGTCTCAGAATGAGCTGGAAAATCTGCTGGATCCCGCCCGCCTACCGTTTCTGAAACACAGCCGGATGGTCCAGGTTTCCAGCTACGACACTACCGGCGGAAACAACGACCGCATTAGCCTGCAACCCGGCGAAACGGCGGTGATTGCCCGCTTACCGGGTCCCGGCGTGATTACCCGCATCTGGGTTACCATCGATTCCCGCGACCCGTACTTCCTGCGCCGCATCGTGCTGCGTATGTACTGGGACGGGGAGCAGCATCCTTCCGTAGAGGTGCCCATCGGCGATTTCTTCGGTACCGGCTTCGAGTACCGCCACTACGTTTCCCAGTTTGTGGGCATGACCAGCGGCGGCTACTACTGCTACTTTCCCATGCCGTTCAACCAATCCGCCTGCATCGAAGTGGAGAACCAGACCGGGCAGGAGGTGTATGCCTTCTACTACCAGATTGATTACCAGCAACTGGAAAAACCCCTGCCGAAGGAGGTGGCGTATTTTCACGCCTGGTGGCATCGGGAGATTCGCACCACGCCCGGTGAGAATTATCTGGTGCTAGAAGCGCACGGTCGCGGGCATTTCGTGGGAATGAATCTGAGCATGCAGAGCTACCGCCGCAGTCTCTGGTTTTTAGAAGGGGACGAAATGGTTTATGTGGACGGGGAAACGTTCCCATCCGTGTACGGCACCGGCACGGAGGATTATTTCACCAGCGGCTGGTATTTCAATCGCGGGGAGTTTGCCGCCCCGTATCACGGTCTGATTCTCAAGGACGATTCCCTGGCGCGCATTGCCGCCTACCGCTTCCAGGTGGGCGATGCCATCCCTTTCCGGAAATCGCTGAAATTTACCATCGAGCACGGCCACGCCAACAGCGTGGAAGCGGATTACAGCAGCACGGCGTACTGGTACCAGAAGGAACCGCACCGGCCGTTTCCACCGATGCTGAAAGCCAGTCTGCGGATTCCCCTGCGGGTGGTGGTGCCGCCCGGCGCACTGGAGGCAGAATCCCTGCACGCAGAAGGAAATGTGCGCAGCGCGCTGCAGGATATGTCCGATTACGGACCGGATTGGAGCGGATTGAAGCAACTGCGCATCGAACCGCAAAACGGCAGCACCCATTTTGTGCTGACCATTCCCGGGGTGGAAGAGGACCGTTACAATGTAGCGCTCTATTACACCAGGGGACCGGATTACGGAAATATGGAAATCTTCTACGCGGGGAAAAAGGTGGGGGAGTACCGCGGTTACCAAAAAGAGGTTTTTCCCGGTGGACGACTGTTACTCAGCGATTTGCGCTCGCAGGAGGGAGCGCTGCCGCTGCATTTCGTCATCACCGGCAAGGAGAAGAAGTCCCGCGGTTTTGCGGTGGGTCTGGATGCCTTTGTGCTGGAACCGGTGCGGGAGTGGATCCCGGAATGGTACATCATCGGGCCGTTTCCCAATCCCCGCAAATCCGAGACCGAGCGGCTGGGACTGGATACGATGTATCCTCCGGAGAAAGAGATTGATCTGGATAAAACGTATCTGGGGGCGGACAGTCAAAGGGTGCGCTGGCAGCGGGTGAAAACCCCGCCAGACGGTCGGGTGCATCTGTGGGATAAATTTAAGCCTTACGAGCTGGTGGTGGCGTACGCGCTGACCTACATTTACTCGCCGAAGGAACAAACCGTCCCGTTGCTCATTGGCTCGGACGACGGCATCAAAGTGTTTTTGAACGATCGGCCGGTGTTTCGCAAACTGCTGGTGCGTATTTCCATGCCGGATCAGGATCGCATCCCGCTGCATCTGAAAAAGGGCTGGAATAAGCTGCTGCTGAAAATCGAGAACAATTTCGGTGGATACGCCTTTTTTGCGCGATTGCTGGACCTGGACAAAAGTCTGGTGGTAAGTGTGAATAGAAATTCCAAATTCCAAAATCCAAATTCAAAATAAATTCCAATGACCGAATGACCAAAACATCAGGATGAATATGGTGGTTGAGAACAATGGCACACGGATAAGATGGATTGGACGGATGAACACGGAATTAATGAAAGGGTTAAAAAGGATTCCGCGCAAATCCGTCTAATCCGCGAAATCCGTGTTCTATTAAAAACAAGTATATTCCTTGTGCCATAAAAAATTGTTTGGGATTTGGTGCTTGGAATTTGTCCGTAGGACTCTGTGAGGAATTTAACCCATGAGGTGTGCGATGAACAAATTCATTTTCACCGGTATTTTGGCATTATTCTTAGCGCTTACCGCGGTAGCCCAGGTGCGGGTTTCCGACGATTATTTAATCATCAACGCGCGGGGCGATGACCCGCTGTTTACCACCTACGCGGCGGCCATGGACCGCTCCCACTTCTTTGCGGACAAAGCCTACTTTATGGACTACTTCAGTCCGGACAAACCGATTACCTACCACAGCCAGTACGCCGGAGAGTGGGCCACCATCTGGAAAATCAACAATGTGGTGGTGGACGAAATCCGCGAGTTTGTCCGGCCGCCGGTGGTGGTGGCTTCTTTCCCGGACATGGCCATTCTGGAGTACGAACCATTCGATGGACTGCAGGTGCAGGAGGTGTTCTTCGTGTACAGTTCCGGTGCGGCGCTGGTGAATCTGCAGGTGCGCAATACCGGCGAAATTCCCTATCGCATCAACCTGTACTCCGTGCTGCACCTGTCCGGCGATTCCCTGCGTGCCGCCGGGTACGATGCTGCCAACCAGGGATTCTGGTTCACCCACTACGAATCCACCGTGCGGCTGCATAGCAATCTCTACAAAGGACGCGGCTATCCCACCGATTTCCGTAACATGCTGGCCTGTTCCGATGCACCGGACAGCTACGGTATTCACCACGGCTGCGACTGGAGCGATTTCTACTTTGCCATCAAGCGTCTGAGCAAGGTGCATTTTTACGTGCAGAAGCTGAACGAACAGGCAGAAGGTCCGGCGGATTTTGTGGCGATTCAGAAGAATCTGA
>JAJRXE010000197.1 GCA_024276455.1 Calditrichota bacterium | reverse complement strand
TCATGGCCACCATCGATTTTGTCATCCGCGACCAGAAAGTCCATCCTGGCAAAATTGGGGTGATTGGATTTTCCATCGGCGGTGCAGCCACCATCTACGCCACGGCAAACGATCGGCGAATCGCTCGGGCTGTTTCCATCGGGGCTTTCTCCCACCCCCGCAAAATTATGATGCGCGATTTCGCCAAATATCACATCCCCTATTTCCCATTTGGTTGGTTGCTTTTTAAAATCATAGAATTGCGCATCGGATTCACCTTCGATAGCATTGCGCCCGAATACCACATTAAAAACATCAACATTCCCTACCTGCTTATTCACGGGGAAAAAGACCGCATCGTGCCACCTCACCATGCCAGGGAACTCCTCCAGGCAGGGAATCCGGATTTAATAGAGCTGTGGATTGTGCCCGAAAAGGGACATTCCGATTGCCACACTCATCCGGATTTCTGGAAACGGATCACCCGATATTTCCAACCGCTCTTCGAAGCGAAGGCGTAGGTTGCCCGGCTTGCGTCTGAGTGAAATCGGCAGGAGCGGAGCGCCGGGAGAAGTTCCCCGGGCGGCTCACCCGTTGTTTCCTTAATCAAGAGAAGGGGGTGTTTCCCGCCAAATCGTGCTTTCCGTCAGCCATTTTTTCCCTCTTTTCTCCGGTTATTGGTACACCGGAGGGACAGCGCCCGGCAGGGACTCGGCAGCGGAGCCCCCATTCTGGTGAAAGGTTTCTCCGATCTTCCCACCCAAATCAAAAAACTCATTTTTTCACTTGTTCCTTGCGAAAATTGAGATATTTCATTAACATTTTTCAGGAGAAAAACGGACCAATCAAAAACAGAGAAGGGACGAGCCATGCCGCTGGAAAAACTGGACCAATCCTTACAGCAAGAAATTGAAGCACTGCAATCCGAAGGGCGCGCCAAGGCGCCGGAGCGCATCATTGTAGATTACATTCCTCCCCGGGGAGATCGGGGACCGCGTTACAAACTGAAAGGCGCCGAGCAGGAATTCATTCGCATGAACAGCAACAGTTACCTCTCGCTGTCCAACCATCCGGCGCTCATCGAAGCGGCGGACGAAGCCACGAAAAAGTTCGGGGTGGGTCCCGGAGCAGTGCGATTCATCGACGGCACCTTCCATTACCACGTGGAATTAGAAGATCGCATTGCCCGTTTTGTGAACAAACCGACTGCCAAGATTTTCAATTCCGCCTACACGGCAAACTGCGGTCTGGCATTTGCCATTTCCAACAAACAAACTTACTGGATTGGCGACGAACTGAATCACAACAGCATCATTCGCGCCATGCGCATTGCCGGGGTCCCGCGAGAGAACAAAGCGATTTACCGCCACAACAACATGGACGAGTTGAAAAAATGTCTGGACAACGTGCCGGAAGGCATCGAGCGGGTGGTAATCATTTTCGACGGTATTTTCAGCATGCGGGGCGATTACGCTCCCATCGATCAGATTGTGAAAATTGCCGAGCCGTACCATGAACGGTTCAAAGACGGAGTCATTACCGCCGTGGACGATTCACACGGCATCGGAGCGTACGGCGCTACTGGCCGAGGCACCGCAGAGTACACCGGAGCGCAACCGGACATCATCGTGGGAACGTTCGGAAAGGCGTTCGGGGTGAACGGCGGGTTCATTGCCGCCAGTCCCACCGTGATTGAAGCGGTGCGTCAGAAAGCGGACACGTACATCTACACAAATCCGCTCAGCGTTGCCGACTGTGCGGCAGCCATCAAAGCCATCGACATTGCCGATAGCGAGGAAGGCCAGGAACGGTTGCGCCATTTACACGCCCGGATTAAACAGTTCCGGGAGGGCATCGAGGCGCTGGGATTGGAATCCATTCCGGGACCGCACCCGGTGGTGCCGCTGTTAGTACGCGACACGAAAAAAACCCACGAAATGGTGAATCGCCTGTACGATAAAGGTGTGCTGGTGGTTGGATTGACCTTTCCGGTGGTCCCCAAAGGCGACGAGACCATTCGTTTTCAGATTAACGCCGCCCACACCGAAGCGGATGTGGACTACGTTTTAAGCGTGCTGGCAGAATTTCGCAAATAAAAAGGGGGACGAACCGGCTTTTTCCTGACGCCCTCGCGGGTGGTAAAACGTAACCTGGCGGGGCAGCAAGCGGCGGATTGAGCTCCTCCCCGACGGATAAAGGGGAGGAGAATCTTCTCCCAGGAGGCTTTTACCGTTTCGCGGGCAAAAGAACGAATCTTTTTATTGCCAATCCGGCATGGTGCCGTCGCTTAACAGCTTCTTCCTGTTCTGTCCATTCACATCCATTATCCAGAGGTCGCCGGGACGGGATTCGTCGTTGGGCGCATTGCAAAAGATGATCCGGCTTCCGTCGGGGGAAAAGCGCGGGAACCGATCGTTGGTTCCGGCGGGCTTCCCGGTGGACAGATCGGTTGTGTCCCCGGTGGCCAGATCCATTAGAAAAATGCGCGCATCCATTTGCCGACCGTTGCTGGCTTCGAAACCGGACACATCGTAAGTGAAGAGGATCTTGCTGCCATCGGGAGAGAAACTGGGGCTCTCGAGGGCGCCCGGCCAGTTGTCCACCAGCAGGGTCATGTTACTACCGTCGGCATTCATCAAATAAATTTCCGAATCGTAAAACCAGCTTCCGATGGTAAGCGCCACAAGCTTGTCCCCTAACGGCGACCAGTCCACTTCCCGGAAATTCCTCCCTGCCGGAGCGGTGGCGATTTGAACCAGATTGGAACGATCTAAATTGATTCGAAAAAGCTTGTTGTAGTGGCTGTACAAAAGCTGGGTACCGGTGGGAGACCAGCAAAATCCCATTCCGTAGTTGTGGTAGCCGGCCACCGGCAGCGAAGTTACCTGAAACACCTCGCTGCCATCGCGGTTCATGGTGAAAATCTGATATTCAATATTTCGGTCGGAGACAAAAGCGATTTTTTCTCCCGTGGGACTAAGCCGCGGCCACCATTCCCGCGAGACCGAATAGGTAAGCTGCACCAGATACACCTCGCTGCTGTCTGTCCGGGTCGAAAAAATATCATAATTTCCCTCCCGGTTCGAGGTAAAAACAATGGGGTTGTTGGGAAGCGGCCGCGTGGTGAAACTCCGCACCTCGCCCAGCGCCGTGGCACCCTGGCTGTCCCGCACTTTGACCTGCCAGTAATAGGTGGTGCCGTACTGCAGCCGGGTGAGCGTAAAGGTGGAATCACTCCAATCCACGGCAATGTACTGAGGCGTTTCGTTGGCCCGGTAAAACAGAATGTCGAAGGTCAGGCTGTCGCCGGGATCCGGATCGGAAGCCGACCAGGAAAGGGTCAGCTCAATCGGCTGATCGGTGGCGCCATTGGCCGGCTGGGGATTGTTCGGAGCGCTGGGCTGGGTATTTTTATCTTCCACCGGACTCAAGATGATGTTGGCAATTGTGGTGTCGCCGCCGCTCACCGAAACCGAAACGCTGGTCTTCAGGTAGTCTTTTTTCGAGGCGGTAACCGTGTAGTTCCCTTCGGGAATATTCAAAATCTGGTAACGACCGGCGGAATCGGTGGTAATGGAAACAGTAGGCGGAGAAGTATTAATAATGCACACCGGAACACCCTCGCCCGTTTCCGCATCAGTAACTTTCCCCCGGATATGGCCGTTTTTTTCGGGGGAAATCGGTTCATCGGAACAGGAAAACAGCACCAACAGCAAAGCGAGAACAAACAGCCCGACCAATCCTTTTCTTTTCATACCACCCTCCTTTCTGTCCCTTCTGGAATGCTCAATCAAGGTCCTTCTTTTTGATCTTGCGGGTATTTAAAAATAACCTTCGAAATGAGTCGAGAATTGTTAAAAACTAAAAATTCAATTTTGTACACGTCATCCGGGCGCACCTTTAATTTCACGGTTGCGAAAACCGCTTTGTGGTGGGCCGGGAGGTTTACTTTACCCGATTGGCTGGTGTTGGAGGAACCGTTCGGTCCGCTTTTGGAGGTAAGCAGCCGATATTCAAAATTCCCCTCCCGGGCGGTATGGTTGCGCCCCCAGGCTTCCACAATTAAAAGAGAATCGCGAAAGCTTCTGGAAATTCCAAAATCAAAGTCCGGGGACGAACCAGAACCGCTCTGAGCTCTGAGTTCGCCCATAAAAACCAGGCTCACAACAAGCACCCACCAGTAAAACAGACAGATGTCTCCGAGCAACGAGCACTTCTTACGGCTCATTTTTCCCACTCCTCTTTAAAGAAGCAACGTAACGCCTGCCGGACAACGCGACATTTACTTCGCAAAGTACAGCCCCTCACTCGATCGAAAAAATCTACCCTCAAGAAAATCAACCATTGTGTGATAAAAGAAATTTATCGCAAATCCAATTAAAATCAACCAGAATTTTAAGAAATTCCCCTGTTCCTCTGCCTTCTCCTCTTATTTTTCCCAGAATTCTTTCTGAAACAGGTACATATTGGCATTCTGAAAGCGGCATTTTTTGAGGTGCAATTCAGAGACCTTCCGGTAAATTTCCTTTTTCCTCTGCCACTGTTCCGGGGAGAGAAGGAAGATTTCTCCGGTAGTAGAAACGGCGGTGCCGGTAACCACCTCCACCAGAAGCGGGGTCAATTCCGGGGGAAAATCCAGGTCTCCGGATTCATCGTCGAAAATAACGCCCCTGTTTTTCTGGGCTTCCTGAACGGTAACAATTTTCCAGATTTTTACCGTTCGATCGGCTTCGCTCCAGGTCAGAAACAAATCTTTCTGCTGGTTGAACGCTACCCCGCTGATGGGCCCCACGTGGCGGATGGCAAAGCTGACCGGTTTGCCGGTCTGGGCGTCCCAGAAACGGACCAGAGCGTGCCCTCCCCAGCCGCCGATCCAGCGATCGCCGTTGCACAAAAAGGCGTTTTTTATTCCGTCGGGATAGTAAATGGGGGGGATGGCTGCACTTCCGTCCCCGGTACGGAAAAGCCGCAGGTAGTTGTCGTCGCTCCAGGTAAGCACGACCCGATCGTTTTCTCCAAAGACACCTCCTAACACGCTTCCCTGATGCAGGAGCGGTTTCACCAGAGGGATCCCGTGCCTGACACTGCGCAAATGAGCCGACAGATAAGCGTCCCGCACCAGAGCCATCTCACCGTTGTGGCTAAGCACGGCGGATTTAATGAGCCCCGAACTGTTCTGCACCGGCCCGTATTGAATTTTCCCCTTCTTCAAATCCCAGAGGAAAATTCGGCGGGAACTCCAGGTAAGCAGCTTCCTGCCATCCCGACTTAATGAGCATCCCAGAATTTGCTTCGCTTTTTCAGGGTGCCGAAGCACGAATTTCGGACGGTCGGAATGCCAAATGTCATACCAGTACACCTTTCCTTCCCGCGAAAGCGCCAAAAAATGGGTGTCGTCCGGCGAAAGCAGAAACTGCCGAATGCCCCCGGGAATTAAAATGGGTTCTGCCAGGCGAAACCCACTGCGAATCTTTAAAACCTGAATATGTCCGCTCAAGTCCCAGGCAATGACCAGGCGGTTGTCCCGGGTAAAAAGAGCCTCTTTAATTGCAGCCTTGCACTTCAAGATACGGTACAATTGTGGACGAGGGAGCAGCTTCCAGATGCGCACTGTGCTGTCGGCACACCAGCTAAGCAGGAGCCGATCGTTGGAACTAAATTTCACTCCCCAGATGTCCGAAGGATGGGGAAGGGCCTGCCCGAAGGGCCGACCGTCGGCCATATTCCAGATTTGAAGCCGTTGATTGTACGACCAGGTAGCCACCCATTTTTTTGAATGGGCCATGACGGCGCCAGCCAATGGATCTTCCAATTGAAATTGAGAAACCAGGAAAAGATGGCTGGTCATGCGGGTGATTTTGCGCAGAGCAGCCTTTACCTGAACCGGGTCATTCGAGCGACTGGCGACCACCGCATAAAGGTGCGCAGCCGCTAACCAATCGTTTGCCTGGAAAGCCCTGTCGGCATACTGCCAGAAGAGATCCACCCGGGAACGCAAGGATGTTTCTTGGGCGCAAAGGCAGAGGGGCACCCGAAAAAGCCCCAGGGCCACAATGAGAATGCCAAACAATCCGGCGAACTTCCCGAACACGTTTCCCGTCTTCATCTCCTCCCCGGTTTTTATCCGAGTCCTGTAACGGTTAGCAAAACAGCGAAACCTTTTACCGCCGACTGAAACAGATCCACTACCTCTAACGCCTGCCCGCTCCCGTGTTCCGAATAATCAGGATGGCTTTGCCACTCTCCAGAGGCAACAGTTGAATATCCGGTTCGCCCTCACCCTGTTGAACAGAACGAAGCGGCTGTTCCAACTGGGTGGAAATAAAATGGTCCAGCTCCTCCCCACTGAGCCTCAACAGCAGAAAGTCTTCGTATTCCTCCGGAATGGCGCGCTCGTTCGAGATTTTTCTTTCCAGAATTTGTTCAATAAACCCCTCTATTGCGCTTTCCTTTCCCGAAATGGTGTCCATACGCGAGGGAGTGGGTTTAATATGCCAGAAACCCAACAACGAATCACGCAATTCCCCAACCGGTTCGCTTTGAAAGCGGATCTGGCCAATAAAGGATTCGTTGCTGAAACTGTCCACATAAATAATAATCAGGGTGCTGTCAATCAGTGCCGGAGGAAAAATCGGTTCGTCGTACAGCTTACCCACTTGCGGGATGGAGTAAGCGTTTTGCAGAGAATCCACCACCGTACTGTCCGGTGTGGCGGCGGAAAGAGAGAAGAAGCCGCTCCATACCAGCACGGTAAGGAAAATTCCGAGCGGTCTTCCTGGCCCAATACTGGCAGGTATTTTAATCCACTTACGATTCATTTCCCCAATTCCCGTCAGATCCTCCGGTGATTAAAAAGTCAGAGGGACGGAAGCCCCGGTTCCATCCCTCCGAACAAAAACGATTGCCGGATTTCTCCGCAACTGCTGGCAATTGAAGCCGTACCACGATCCCCGGTTTGAGCGAAGCTGGACTGATCCCACCTCTTGCAACAACCGTTGAGAAATCAACTATTGTTGCTGCAACACCCGGGCGGTATTTAAGTCGCCCTGCTGCAAAACAGTGGCTTCGTTGTCACCATCCTGCCAGAGCACCGTGGTATTATCGTTGCCAATCTGTTGAATCAATGCCTTGTCGTTGAGTTGGCGCAAACCGATTTTATTTCGATCCCCTTTCTGGAAACTGCCGAAATAACCGGTGACTCCCTCGCTGCTGGCATCCAGCAAGGCGCCGTCGAGTTGCTCGGCATCCATGCCGCCGTCAAAGGAGAGGTCGGTTCCGGATTTGTACACTCCGGCCACCTGGTTGTCGTTGCCATCCTGATGGAAATAGGCATTTCGGCTGGCCTCCAGCCCCTGGGCATTTTCGTCATAGCCCAGCCGACTGCCGTTGTGCTGGCTCAGCTTAAACAAGTTGTTGTCTCCCAACTGCATCACTTTACCGTGGTTCTCGTCGCCGGTTTGGGTAATTTTGGCCTGGTTGTTTTGGGTATTGTAAACCGGGGTCGTAAAACTGTAATTCAGGTCCGTGTAGATGAAACCCTGGGTGACCGAAGCGTAGTTGTCGTTTCCATCCTGCGAGACCTCCACCGCATTTTGACTCCCTCCGTACTGCCAAACACCAACCCAGTTACCGTCGCTGACCTGGGACACGTTCACCGTGCTGTTGTAGGCTTTCAGGTGGGAGGTCTCGTACGTCTCGCCCCAGGCACTGTAAGCCCAACCCTGATAGATGTAGGCGTCATTGTTGCTCCCGTCTTGACTCAAAGAACCCTGATTGCCCTGGTTGGCGCTGCCGCCGTACTGTTCCAACGAGGCTGTATTTGAATTGCCCGTCTGGGTCACACTGGCCTGGTTCCAATCGGCCTCCACCGATTCGTAACCGGACCAGAAATCTTTTTCCATGCCCTGATTCAACCAGGTTTGGTTCCCGGAACCGTCCTGAGTCAAAGTGGCGGTATTATTCGACCCGTTGTTCAGCTGGTAAATCCCCCCAAAATTGTCCCCGGTTTGGGTAACGGTCGCTTCTTGCATCTGCCCGACCTGAGTGACTTCCGCCTCGTTACTTCCGGTTTGCATGGTGGTGGCTTTATTATCGTTACCGGTTTGCGACACCGTGGCTTGATTCTGAGCAAACGTAAGACTAAAGAAAATTAGAACACCAATAAAACCGATAAACCATTTTTTCATTTCCTTTCTCCCTCTTTTTATTTACCCTCCTGTCACAATAAATCCTTTCTTTACACGGGGTGGGAGGTAGCTCCCGGACAAGGTGTGATTATCCGGGAGCAAACGTTCTCCCTTAAACCACCAATTACTGCTGAATAATGCTCGACCAGTTATTATTACCGCTCTGGGTCACCGTGGCGCTGTTTCCGTCGCAAAGTTGTTTCACCAGGCTGTAGTTATCATCGCCGGTCTGACTCACCAAGGCGGTATTGTTGTCTCCCTCCTGCACAATACCGGCCGACCAGTACTCCGCCGGGTCTTCCCGAACGATGTTCCGGTTACCATCCTGAGTCAGCGTGGCGCTGTTACCATAACCTTTCTGAGAGATCATGGTTTTATTTTCCATCCCCGTTTGATCAATCGAAATGCTGTTCGATCCGTCGCCGTACGCATAGCCGCCCTGTTCGGTCACCGCAATATTATCATCCCCGTTCTGCAGAATGGTTGCGTCATTGCTCGGGTAGGACTGGTTTATCCGGGACTCATTACGGTCACCAATCTGAGACTGATAACCAGTATTATCGGTAGACCAGACCCGGGCATTGGCGTAGTTGTCGTTCCCTTCCTGGTATTGTTCGTGGTGCGAATTCCCGGAGTAATAGGCTTGCAAAATGTACGCCTCATTGGCGGTACCATCCTGGGTCTGTTTGGCCCAGTTACCGTCAGAGTTCTGTTGAATTTCGGCGGAGTTTGCCATGGTGGTCTGCGAGGTGGCTCCGGATTGAATCTGTTCGGCGTAATTGCCGTTCCCTTCCTGATCGATCAGGGCTGTGTGTCCACCGCCGTAATTGCCATATCCCCAGCCGCCGCCGGCTTGGGTCTGATAAGCTTGGTTGCCAGTACCATTTTGCATAATATCGGCATACTGATTGCGCCCAGTTTGCCGCACGTCGGCTGTGTTTTGATCCCCAATCTGGTCAATGTCCGAAATGTTCCAGGTGCTTTCGGTCTGACCATCCATATTCTGATTCTGGCGGGCAAAGTTACCAACGCCGTTCTGGTAGATATCGGCGGTGTTATTGTATTCCTGCATCTCCTGGACCGCTTCGTTATTGTCGCCCACCTGCACAATTTTCGACCAACCATAGCCTGGCCAGGGCCCCAGTTGTTTCTGGGTGGCTTTATTGCTGCTTCCGTCCTGATTAATGTAAGCGGTTTGTTTGCCACCGGAGCCGCCTTCTTGTTCGACGCTTGCCTCGTTTGCACTCCCATTCTGAATAACCTCCGCCTCGTTCCCGGTGGCTGGGGTGGTTTGCTTTACATTGGCCTTATTGGTGCTCCCGGTCTGGGTCACCGTGGCAACATTATTCGGTCCACTTTGTTCCACGGTAGCCTCATTGCTCTGGGCCAGCGCCAGACTGGTTAGAAACAAAGCTGCGAGAATCAGAACAAGTAATTGCTTCATATTGAACCCTCCTTTGGTTAGGTTTCCTTTTATTTAGCCAACGACCACTCTAGCGGGGCATTCCGCAGCGAGAAACGCTCCACGGAACACCCGCTGGATGTACAAATTAGTTTGTTTGTTGAGTCACGACCGCCTGATTGCTATTCCCGTTCTGGGAGATTGTGGCCGTATGAGAATCACCGGTCTGGGTCACATTGAAAATGTTGTCCGCCCCGTCAATGTTAATATTGACGGTGTTATCGTTGCCGGTAGAAATCGCGAAACCGTCGTTATTATCACCCAGAATATCGATCAGCATCAAATTCCGGTCGCCGGTCTGCTCCAGCTGGGTGGCATCGTTGTCGCCGCCGTCCTGAGTTACGGCCAGATAGTTTTCTGAACCCGCCTGAGAAAAATGCAGAGTGTTCAGATCGCCGCCTTTCTGCTCCCCGATAAACCGGTTATTGTATGGGCTACCACTCCAGTTGGGGTCGCGATCGTTGGACCCGTCGAATACATCACCGCTCTGCGATCCTTCCATATAATTGCCGGTGTGGCTCTGGTAAAACTTGGCGTAGTGGTTTTGTCCGCTCTGATTGAATTTCACTTCGTTAGAACCACCGTATTGGGCGACATAGACAAAATTGTTCGAACCATTGTAAGAATAAACCCCGCTCATTCCCTGCTGAAGTACATTCACCTTGTTCATCCCCCCACCGCCAAGTTGGCGGATTGAGGTATAATCATCATATCCCAATTGCTGGATATAAGCTTCATCGTCGTGACTGAGTCCGGAGGTGTTGCTCTGGTAATAAAGGTAGTTTTCATCTCCGTTCTGAGTGGCTTCCAGGTAATTGTCTTGACCGTCCTGCTTATTATTGTAGTACCCATCGTTTCCCACATCCATTTTATTGTGATTACCCGTCTGGGTAAGTTGTGCCTCGTTGTGATTCCCTTTTTGCCACAGGTAAATTTCGTTGGCGCTTCCAGTTTGGGTGGCATTGGCAATGTGATTGGTTCCTTCCTGTTCAATCAACGCCTGGTTGTTTTGAGCCGGAAGCAGGCTTATCAAACACAGAGCGGTGAATAAAATGACTAGAATTTGCTTCATTGCAAGCCCTCTCTATCTACTTATTGTGAACAATTCCGGCGACATTATTTTTACCGGCTGTCATCCCACGTACCTAAAAACACGGACCCAACAAGGTCGTCCCAAAAATGTGTTTGGGACGACCTCTTTTCATTCATTAATTGGTCTGGTGGACAATCGCTAAATTATTGTCTCCATTAACGGTAATCGTAGAAATATGTCCACCGTCCTGATATTGACTGGCAATGTTTAAATCGCCCTCGATGCTGATGGTCGCATCGTTATTGCCATTCAACTGAATTTGCTGAGCGGTATTATCGCTGGAAAGGGTGCCCGCCTGACCAATATCAATGGTGGCGCTGTTTCCTCCACCGGTTTGCCATTGGGTGGTGTGGTTGTAATTTCCGTAAATATTCGTGAAAGCATTGCTCGCGGCACTGCCCGTTTGATATTGAGAAACCGGAAGAGGTCCGGCAGCATCGAAATCAAAATCGACCGTATTGTCAAAGGGTTCGTAAGGAGCAGCGGCGCTTACATCCGCGTCGTTCCCATCTCCTTCTTGTTTAATGTTGGCATGCTGGTAACCATTCTGACCACTCGTACCGGTATTGTACTGACGGGCAATATTCGAACTTCCGTATTGTTCAATTTTAGCATTGGCACCGCCTAAATCCTGAATCGCTTCGTTCAAATCGCCCGGATTTCCCGCTTGTCCCTGGAAAATTTCCGCATCGCTGCTGGGGGTTGTGCCACCCCGATAACGCTGGTAGGCATAGTTTTCGTTTCCGTATTGATAGATTTTATCGTTTTGATAAGCCGGAGCGAATGAAAAATTCCTGTGATAGGCTTCGTTAAGATCGCCCTCCTGGATAATAATGATTTCACCGCCACCATGCCCGCTGGTATTCCTCCAGTACACATCACCCACATTGTTATTCCCCACCTGATCGATGGAAGCAAGCGAACCGCCCGAACTCGCCTGATCGATGATTGCATCATTACTGCTACCGGTTTGGTTAATGGTGGCCTGATAGTTGTCCCCGTTTTGCAGAATAGTCGCTTCATTATTTTGCGCCAGGGCAGAGCCGGCCAGGAACACTAAACCGAATAAAAGAATGAAAATCGTCCTCATCTCTTAATCCCTCCTATTTTTAATGAAAAAGCCTCCGGAGAGTAGAAATCCAGAGGCTTTAATTCGATTGCGTTACAGAAGCATTATTGTTATTTCCATTCTGAGTGATGCTGGCAGTATGAGAAGTTCCGGTCTGGCTGATAACCGCCGCATTGTAATCACCGGTTTGCAAAATCGAACCAATATTTAAATCACCATCCTGCGTAATGAGAATGGGATCGCTGGCCGTACCATTGTAGCTTCCGGTGGTAGAAATGGTGGCCTGGTTATCGTCACCGTCCTGGTGCGTTTCCGCCCAGTTCTCATCCCCAACCTGGTCAATATCGGAAGTGTTTCCACCGCTACCCGACATGTACTGCTTGGCATCGTTCAAATTGCCCTCTTGGTAAATATCCGCGGTATTATCCGGACCATCGCTTTCCTGGTAAGCATTATTCTGGTCTCCATCCTGCCAGATGTTGCCTCGCTGATTGTGACCCAATCCACTGCCGGTAAAGATCTGTTCGGCGGTGTTCCAATCGCCGTACTGGTCGATGTTGATTCCTCCGTTATAGCCATGATTTCCGCCCGTCAGATCTTGAGTCGCTTGGTTATGATCACCTTCGATGTGGATGTAGCCATGGGAATTGCTGGCCGCCATGGTCTGGGTGGTCACATTATTATTGCCCAGCATGTAAGCGTTAAAATTATTGGTATAACCGCTGTTAATCGTCTGGGTAGAAACGTTCTCGTTTCCTTCCTGATACAGCCAGAGGTGTTGGCCGCTATTGTATCCCGGCGCATTTTGGGTCTGATATCCCTGGTTATTGTCCCCAACCTGCTCAATATAGGCTGTGTTCGCAGGCGTGTTGTTCCCGCCGCCAGTCTGGGATTGATCCACCGTGGCCAGGTTAGTGCTACCAGTTTGAATCACGGTTGCTTGCTGGGGACCATCATTATCGGTGAACTGAGTAACCGTGGTATTATTTTGGTCGCCCGTTTGCGTAACCGTGGCGGTTTGATTAGCCCCGGTTTGCGTCACCGTGGCCTGGTTATTCTGCGCCAGGGCAAAACTGGCCAAAAACAGCAGGCCAAATACGATAATGAAATACGTCCTCATTGTGAATCCTCCTTTTTTATTTGTTTTTTAATTCGATTGGTAAATAATGGCTTTATTACCATCGCCGTTTTGTTCCACATATGCGGCGTGACCATCCCCATTTTGGGTGACAATAACACCGTTGTAACTGCCGTACTGATAAATTTCCGCCCGATTCAGGTCTCCGTTCTGGATAATCTGTACTCGATCTGCCGAACCATCACCATCGATATCGGTGGTGCCGTTGTAATCGCCATGGGATTCGATAATCGCGACGTTCTCGCTCCCCATGATCTTCTGGTAGGCATCGTTGTACTGCCCCTCTTGAATGATGGTTGCCGTATTTTCCGAGCCCCAGGCAGTGGAAGGTAAATGCTGGAACGCCTTGTTGTAGCCTGCACCGTCCTGCATAATCGTCACCACATTTTTTTCTCCGTTGACCCATTGAGTTGCCTCGTTCGCTTCCGTACCCGGTGTGGCGTTACCCTGTAAAATGCGGGTCCGGTTTTCGCGGCCGTTGGCGTCCATATGGGCAGTGTTTTCATTACCGAACTGCAGGATTTCGCCATTATTAAAACTGCCGTATTGATGAATTCGGCTTACCACATTTTCATTCCCATGCTGTTCCACGGTTGCCTGATGCCCGGCACCGGACTGGAAGAGCTCTTCCAGTCGGTTGGCTACTCCATCGCCCTGCCAGATACTAGCGGAATTCTGGTCGCCTCTCTGTTCAACCCCGGCATGGTACGCGTAGGTCTTTAATCCCACCACCTGATCGTTGCCAACCTGAGTGATGTACACTTCGTTTCTGTCTCCGTCTTGAAAAATAGCATTGTACACGTTCTGGGATGGGCGGTATTGACTAATCCGGTTACCACTTCCGTCCTGCAGCACTTCAACACGGTTTTCACTCCCGTTCTGGACAATACCACCTGCCGCAGGCTCTCCAACCGTCCCAATTACATTCCCGTCTCCGGTTTGTTGGGTCACGGTTGCAATTTGGTTCGAACCGGTTTGCTCAATTTTGGCAAAATTGTTACTGGATTGCTGTTGAACCGTCGCCTGATTGCCCTGGGCGTACACCAAACAGACGCCCACCATCACTGCGAAAAGCCCCACAAAAATTTTTCTCATACACTACCCTCCCTTGTTTTTCTTTCCTTTCTCCGGAAAAAACACCCAAATCGGATTTCCTTTGAGATTGCCTTTACGGATCTTTCATGGCTTTTTTCCTCCCTGTTTTTGGATTAAAAGTAAGGAACGACGATGTTCGTTTCGCCTCCGGTAGAACTGTCGAAGATGGTAATATGGATGCCATCGGTCCCTTCTGTTACGTCGATGCTGAAGGTGCCGATTTCAAAATGTCCCGGTTCCAATGGTGTTTCGCCAAATACGTTGCGGGTAATCTGGCTGGCCAGACGACTCAGAATCTGTCGATTCAGCGATTCCTGGAAATTCTGCAAGGGATCGCGGGAAAAATAACGACTTTCCGGCGCCGTGGGTGCGGTGAAAGTGTTTTGCTGTTGCGCCTGATTCATCAGCCACTGCGCATTAAAGGAACTGCCACCAAACGAGGGATTGATCGGCGTCCAGACCAACTCACCGGCGTGGACCGTCGTCATCGCGACAAACAGCAGAAAAACAATTGAAATAAAACCTTTTTTGAACATCCCGCCCTCCTGTTGAGTTTAGTTAATAAATACCCGTACCTTTTAAATCTTCCCCGGCTAAATCTTTTTGAATCTTCTCGTAATTAAGGAGCACCTGCTGAACCATTTGAACAGCCGTTATGGCAGCCGTTTCAATCTCCTCATAGCGCGGTTTGAGAAAACGACGAAACGCCTGCAGATCGTTCACTTTTACCGTTATTAAGGTGCCAAGACGGGGAAGTGCTTTCTCGGAAATGGTAATTTGATATTCCTGGATGCCAAACGGTTCCTGCCAATTGGCAAAGAAAAGGTCAAAGAAATCTTTACCAATTTTGGTCATGGTCTCGTCGATGATGAGGCTGGGAATATCAATGTCCGGCGTATCCGGCTTAACTAGCGTAGAATCTGTTCTCTGAGAATAAACCGGATAGACAAGAACAACCACTAAAAGGGCAAAGCACCCCACCCTCCGAGACATACGCATGTCTATTTCTCCCCTAGTTTGTCGCTTTCCCTTATATATTTGCCGCCAATGCTTTCTAATTTTCAAATTACATGCCAACGGAATAATGCAAATAATTGCATTACCCTGGCCGTAATGACGTTTATTATTAGAATAAATGGTAATTTATTATAACAAAATTAAAAGTTGGCGTGATGTCACGTGATCGGGGAGTGAACGAATTTATTGATCCAGGGAAAGAGGCCAAATTATGAATGACCGTAAAAAGCGGAGAAGATCAGGCGGCGTGAACCGCTTCGCCGAGTAATTCAGGCTTAACTGATAGTTCGAAATTGGGTCAGGTCGAGCCCCATTTTTTTGATCTTGCGACTCAACCCTTCCCGGGTGTAGCCCAGTTCTTTGGCCGACCGGGAAATATTGCCGGAATTTCTCCGCAAAACCTCGATAATTCTCTTCTCGTCCGGTTTGTTTTTCTCGTTGCGACCGGGTCCCCCGTTTCCCGTCATCAAGGTGTTTTTCTCCAGGTAGCTCTGAATTTCCCGGACGTCAATTCGGTTGGAGGGGGCAAAAATGGCCGCATTGTAGATAATATTCTTTAATTCCCGCACATTCCCCGGAAACGGGTAATCCATTAGTTCCAACAAGGCATCCCGGGAAATTTCAACCATTTTTCCAATGCGTTTCTCAACTTTTTTGAGAAAATATTCCACCAACAAAGGAATATCTTCCTTGCGTTCTCGCAACGGAGGCAACTCTATTTTAATCATGTTCAAACGGTAATAAATATCTTCTCTAAAAAGGGCCTCCTTCACCCTGGCGGCTAAATCCTGGTTGGTGGCGGCCAAAATCATGACGTCGATGGGAATGGCTTTCTTCCCTCCAATTCGCACCACCTCTCGATTTTCCAGTACCCGGAGAAATTTTCCCTGCAAGTGTAGGGGAAGCTCGCTGATTTCGTCCAGGAAAAGAATACCGCCATTGGCGAGTTCAAACTTTCCCAGGGTAGTCTGATAGGCGCCGGTGAAACTCCCCCGCTCGAACCCAAACAGTTCGCTGTCCACCAGATTATCCGGCATGCCGGCACAATTGATGGCTACAAAAGGTTTGCTTTTCCGGGGACTCAACTTATGAATAGTCTTGGCTACCAGCTCTTTCCCGGTGCCGCTTTCGCCCACAATTAAGCAGGTTTCCACTTCATTCCGGGCAATAATTTCTATTTTCTCCTGAATATTCCGGATGGCCGCACTTTGCCCAATTAAGACATCTTCTCCGGCATAAATTCTTTCGGTCGGAACAAAGGAGTTCTTTTTTATGAGATTACTCTTCAGCTCCTCGATTTTTTTTATGATTTGGTCCTTGGTGGCGGTTTTGGGAATAAAATCGTCCGCCCCGGTTTTGATGATGCTGACAATATTTTCAATCTTGGTGTGAGCAGATATTCCCAGCACTTTTGAACCGGGTTGTTGCTGTTTAAAAAAGCGAATGATCTCCAGACCGTCTTCTTTGGTTGGCAGCATCAAATCGCAAATAAGAATGTCAATTTCGTTCTGGCGAATGATTTTCAACGCTTCATCTTTGGAATAAGTGTAAAGAAGGTTGTGCTCTCGATTATTGAGAATATCGATCAGGTAATGGACAATGGTTTTCGAATCGTCCACAATGAGAAGCGTGTAATATTTTTCTTCTTTTCCTCCCATCCGCTATCTCCCTCCTTCCGCCGTGCCTCCTTAAAAACCGATGTAATAAATCAATCCCACTTTACCGCTCCAGAAAGCGTCTTTGTACTGCCCCCGAATTATTCCGTCCAGCTGGTCGGTAAAAACGTAGTGGTAATCGACTGTGGTGGTAAAACTGAAATTCGGAGTTAAAGAATATTCAAAACCCAGTCCCGCCATCAGGGTGGAAATGTAATTGCGTTGCTTCGTGATGGGGATCGGGTTGCCGTAGCGATCATGAATCCGATAGCTCAGCAGCCCACTGCCCAGAAAAACCGTGGGACTGATGGTGCGAGTGGGGAAAAAACTAAACACCGTCCGCAGTTCAAAAAGATTAATAAACGATTCAAAGTCGTAACGATTTACCACATTCCCCAGCCCCACAGTTCCTTGCAAGCCAAAAAATTTCGATAAATTGTAGCGAATGGAAAAATCCATTGCGGAACCCACTTCCGGTTGAGCGAGATCTCCGTAATAATACTGTCCGCCCACGCTAAAAATGGCACCCAGCCGTTTGCGATTGTAAGGCAATTGCGTATAATAACGGGGCATGTTTTCCACGTTCTCTTTCTCTTTCAGGTATTGATTAATTACCGGTGAAGTAATGTCCTGGGGATTTTTCAACAACCAGAGTTTGTCCAGCACACCCTCGATAATGAGGCTTAACACCGCCTTTTCGATGGCTTCCTGCACGCACATCTGGGTGGGTTCGTTGAAACTGTAGCCGGTTTCTACTTCCAGCAACCGTTTGAAACGGACAAAACGGTACACGTTGGCGTCCACCGCCATGGAAAGGATGGATTTGGTGGTGTACACGGTCTTGAGCACCCGGCCGTTCTGGGTGGAAACCGCCCGGAGGTAAATCGTGACTTCGTCTTTGCGATATTGCGTGGAAGCCCCGATTCCAAAATATTTTGCGCCCAAACCGCCGGTAACAATGTTGGATTCGTAAGAAACAATTCCGCCTTCCAGAGTAATACCCGCGTAAAGCAGGGGCGGTAACGGGGGCAATTGTTTCTGCCCCGTGGCACGGTAGTTCTCCCGGGTCGAACGAATAATCTTGCGTTCGTTTAACAAATTAGAAAGTCCTTCCCGTTCCAGGACAATAAACCAACCGGAATCTTCCAGGGCTTTTAATAACATGGAAGTGGCTCCCTGGGTCACCGCGGTGGACCAGGTGATTCCCGAGGCCGAAGTCTTGTACTGTCCGGTTTGATCCCGGAATTTGTAAACCGCCACATAAATTTTCTCCTTGGGTGGCGGTAACGAAATCAGGTCTTTGTGAACGGAAGTAACGTATCCCAGAGAAGCAATGGACGTTTGAATAGGAACAACCGAAGGGGCACAACTGACAAACAGCAAACCAATCAGCAAAAGAAGTGAAATAAAGAACAAAATTTTACCTCGCATGGCAACCTCCCTATTTTCGGTTAAACCACGAACTCCGGTCAAACAAGAGAAATAAGAAACAGCGCCGCCCTCAGGCCCTTGAATTCCGGTTTCTTCAGCGCAATCTACCGATCAATCCCCCGTGCAAACGGCCACTCAGGAAGCAATGTTCACCAGCGAACCCGGCAAATAGGCAATGCGGTCTTAATTAAAAATAATGTAATGAATGACTTGTTGTGATGAGTCGGTCGTTTTCCCTACCGTACCAATCCCTGGACCGTTCTTCCATTCTCCCCTGATGAAAAATTTTCCCACCCCTCGCCGGAACTCCGGCCTTCCAGATTCGCATGAAGCGCTTCCAATCTCTGAAAGATAAATTTCACAACAAACTAACTGCATCACAATTATGAAAAATAATTTTTAAAAAATCAAGTCTGAAATACAAAACCCGGGGGATTCTTTCCGATTCTCACCGGCAAAAATAGGCGTTTGAATCCTGCCACGGGATATTCAAGAACGGGGAAAACAGAAAGATTTCGATTCCGATTGAAACCTTAACCGATTTTTCTTTATATTGTAAGCCATTTATTTACGAAAAACGAGGGTAAAAAAACAAAGGAAGGACTATGCGAGACAAACTAATTGAATTGATCCCCGAATTTGAGCTCATTCAGGACGGCGAGTTGAAGGAGAAAGTACTGCGAGTGTGGGAAAAGGCGCTGAAACTGCGCGGCATGCAGCCCGAAGACATGTTGCGGATGCCGTTCACCCTACTGATTAAGCCCTGCCCGGCCAATTTTGTGGAACACACCCGCGGGGTGGTGCAGGTAGCGTACCAATCGGCGCAGGGATTGCAAAAAATTTACAGTGAGCGGATGCCCATCCACATGGACTACCTGCTGGCGGGCGCTCTGCTGCACGATGTGGGCAAAATTTTGGAGTACATCGAGAAGGACGGCGAGTTTGTGAAGTCCCACGAAGGCAAGTACGTTCGCCATCCTTTTTCCGGGGTCGGGCTGGCTTTTGACGAGGGAATTCCCCAGGAAGTGCTGCACATTATTGCCGTTCACGCCGGAGAGGGCGACGGCCGCTGGCGCAGCACCGAGGGCATTATTGTCCACCATGCCGATTTCATCAATTTCGAACCCCTGCACGGCGGAAAATAAAACCGGCCAAGTAACAAACTTGCCTTCATCAATCCAGGGGATGGTTACCAGCAACCATCCCTTTTTTATTTCCCTTTTCCCCGTTCCCACCTTATTTTGAAACCATTTTAAAGTTTAATTTTTCAGAAAAGGTGTGTATCTTTCCGGTGCTGAAAAAACAACAAGCAGGTTTCACCAGGCAGCAAAAATATTTTCAGCCAATCACAACAGGAGAGCAAACCATGTTTAGCAGGAGTTTTTCCTCGTATCTTGTTATTTTTCTGCTGGTAGCGGTGACTGCGTTCCCCGCCCGCCTGCCAGGACAATCTTTCACGTTAGAGCAGGTCATGAGCGCCCCCTTCCCCTCCGGATTGGTGGCCGCGCCCAGCGGCGAGCGGGTCGCCTGGGTGTTCAATTCGGAAGGCCGGCGAAACATTTTTGTTGCAGAGGGACCGGATTTTCGCCCCCGGCAGGTGACCCATTATCAGCAGGACGACGGCCAACCGCTGGGTTCACTGACCTTCAGCCCGGACGGGAAAATCCTGGTATTCGTCCGCGGAGGTGCCCCCAACCGGG
>JAJRXE010000196.1 GCA_024276455.1 Calditrichota bacterium | reverse complement strand
TTGAACAAAAAGAGGGGATACGCTCTTTTTAGCGACGATTCGCAAATGCAGTAAAGCGGATTCCGAATCGTTTTCCTGAAGAGCAATCTCTGCCAGTAAAAAGTGGGCACGATCTTCAAAATTCAGTTGTCGCCCCCACCGCAAGTATTGCATGAGGCGATTTCGCGCTTCGGCGAGCTTTTGCAGGCGAAAATTGGCCTCCCCGGCGTAAAATAAAAATTCCTCCCGGGGTGAATAAAGGAAGTCGGCCACCACCGGATCATCTGTATTCACAAAATTGAGAGCCGGCCGAACAATTTCCAGCGCTTTTGCGTACTGTCCCGCTAACAGATACAATTCCGGGAGACGGCTTCTGGCTAACTCTGCCTGCAGAGAATAATTGTCCTCTTTCAGCAGCAACTGTAAATACTGGGCGGCATCCGCGTAATTGCCCATTCTTTCGGCAATTTGCGACAGCAATAAAAAGGCCGGGGTGCGGAAGGGATGATCCTGATAGCGCAGGAGAAAGTCTTTTAGCACTTCGCTGGCCCGCTGGAACTTCTTTTGTTGGAAGAGAATGTCACCAATCTGATACAACGCTTCGCCGGCCATCTCAGGGGGCGCCGTTTGTACCACAGAATCCAACAAAGCCAGGGCACGAACAGTGTCTCCGGTCTGCAAGTAAAAATCCGCCAGAATGCTCTGAACCCGGGGAACGTAAGCAGAACGGGGATACTTTTGCAGAAAAACACTCCAATACTGGATGAGTTTTTCCAGGGAATTGATTTGATCCGCTTTTTCGCCCACATTTATTTTCAAAAATGTGAAGGCCACTTCGTCGGGATTGTCCAGATGGTTCACATATTCCATGGCCGCTTTCAGGGCTTCGCGCGCGGCTTGTTCTTCGTGAAGGGCTGTTTCGCCCCCGAACTGTTTTTTACGCGCTTTTTTCCAGTAACTCAATCCAATCAGGTAATTCGCTTTTCCCAGGAGGGCCGGATCGCTGGTTTCGCTAATTACACTCTGGCACAGGCGTACGCTTTCGTCGAAATCTTTCAGATCGTGCAGATAAATCCGGGCCAGGTCCAGGGTCAGTTTTTCGCGCGGCTCTCCGGAGAGCAAACGCCCCATGAGTTTCGCCAGCCGGTTGATTCCCAGACTCTCGTTCACCGTAAAATATTCCCGGATGGCGTCGAGGTAAATTTTTGCGGAATCGTACTGGGCTGTCGCCGGGTATTCCAGCACGACCCGTTCAAACAAGACCTGGCTTTTCTGGAAATCGTGTTGTCGGAAGTAAGCCTTGGCCAGAGAGAAAAGCAAGTCGTCGCGCCGGGGATGATCCGGAAACTTTTGAATAAACATCTGGAAGAACTCTTCCGCCCGCCCCGGTTTATTCATCCGGAAAGAACTTTCTACTAATTCGGCCAACAAATCCCCGTTAATCGGATCAGTGGGATAGTTTTTCAAGTGGGAAAGAATGCGATTGGCTCCTTTCTGAAAATTCCCCAACCGTAAAAACAGACGACCGGTTTCGATTTCGGCAACCCGGGAATACAACGGTGCGCTGTGCACCAACTGGGTGTCCACCACCAACTTATTGAAATGATCGAGACTCTCCTGCCACTTTCCTTCTTTCAAATAAACCGCTCCGAGGTAAAAATTCATCCTGGCCCGCACCGGGTCATTTAAGTTGATCACCTCCTGGAGGGATTGCAGGGTTTTGCGAGCGGCAAAATAATTCCCCTGCAAATACTGTGCGGCGCTCAGGTAAAGTTTTAGCCGCTGATTTTTTTCTCCGGATTTGAATCGCCCGATATTTTTATTCAAAAAACGGACCGCCTGGTCGTATTTTTTCTCCCGGATTAATAAACGGGCGTAATTCACCAGAGCCGGGAAATAGGAATCGCTGCGTGGGAATTTTTCCAGAATCGTTTCGTACTGACCAATCGCCCGGGGCGCCTGTCCCAGGATTTCGTAGAACTTGCCTTTGCCCAGATGTGCCCGGGCTAACAGGGCCGGATCATCGGTTCCTTCCAGCACCTTGTTAAATTCATTCAGGGCCTGATCCAGTTTTTGTTCTGCCAACAGCAACTCGGCGTACAGCAAACGTCCTTCCAGATAAACCGCACTCTCCGGGTAACGGTCCAGCAAATCGCGTAAAATCTGTTCCGCTTTAATAAAATCGCGGTGTTTTAACAAAATACGAGCCGCTTTTAACAAACCGATCGGGGCATTGGAATTGTTGGAATACAGCTTCTTAACGGTTTCGTAGGCTTTGGCCGCCTCCTGCCATTTTCCTAAATTCTGGTAACAATCGCCCACTTTTAACCAGGCTTCCGGAGCCATTTTATGATTCGGATAGGTGACGGCCAGTGATTGAAATTCAATCCGGGCGTTCTGGTAATCTTTCAAGCGGTACAATGCCTCAGCCTTGTAGTACAGGGCATCCGGAACCCTTTCACTGTTCGGGTAACGGTTAATAAACACGCTGAATTGCTGCTCGGCAATATCGTAAAACCCTTCGTTAAACAATTTTAACGCGTAAGCAAAATCGTCGCTTTCGCCGTATTGTTGAGCAAGCCCAATTCCGGCCAAAAGAACGACGAAAAGAATCAAAAATAGTTTTCGAAACATTTTTCAACTCTCCGTTTCTTCAGTAATCTCGAGATTAGCGTACTCGGCAACCAGTTTTTTTATCTCTTTTCGCTCAAAATAAATAGTCAGCTTGGTACCCAGACGACTCTTCTCAACTCCCAGAATTTGCCCCTTTCCAAAAGATTCGTGACGCACCCACTGCCCGATTTTGAACTTGCCTTCCTCATCCGGCAGGGTATCCAGCGGAGCGGTAAGCGGTTTTTCCGCTCGAAAATAGGATTCTTTTTTACGCCGGTAGCGGTTGTTTTGCTTCCCCCAACGAATCCGTTCCACGTAGCGGGAGGGAATTTCGGACAAAAAGCGGGAAGGCATGGACTGAAAAAAAGACCCGAAATTTTCCTGCCCGAAACGACGGCGATTCAGCGCGTAGAGCAAATAGAGCTGCTCTTTGGCGCGGGTTAATCCCACATAAAACAAGCGCCGCTCTTCTTCCAGGTCATCCTCCTGCTCGAAGGAACGGGAGAGCGGAAACAGACCGTCCTCCAGGCCGGTAATAAAAACCACCGGGAACTCCAATCCTTTGGCACTGTGGAGGGTCATTAACGTAACGGTGGGATTACTGGGATCCCAGTTGTCAATGTCGGTCATCAGGGTCACCTCTGCCAGGTAGTGCTCCAGTTCCCCACTGTCGGGATTGCGTTCCAGGAAAATCTGAATGCTGTTTAACAGCTCGTTGATGTTTTCCACCCGGGATTCGTCTTCCGGGCGCCGGGAATCCTCGTAAATCTTCTTCAGGCGAAACTCTTCCACCACTCGCTGTGTTATTTCCAGGGCATTCAGGCGGGACAGTTGATCCCGTATTTTTTTGAGTTGTTGGTAAAATTGTTCCACCTTTTTGGCCGTATTGGGCGGTAAATCGCTGATTTCCCGGACCCGCTCCAGGGTCTGGAAAAGGCTCCACTGCCGCTGGCGGGAAAATTTCTCCAGCTTGTTAATGGTGACTTCGCCAATCCCGCGGGAGGGAAAATTAATAATACGCCGCAGGCTTACCCAGTCGGTGGGATTCACCAGCACTTTTAAATAAGCCAGAATGTCTTTAATCTCTTTGCGTTCGTAAAATTTCATTCCCCCCACAATGGTGTAAGGGATATTGTGTGCCCGCAATTGCTCTTCCAGTGCCCGGGACTGGGCGTTGGTACGGTAAAGAATCACCATGTCGTTGTAAGAAAGCCGTTTTTGAATGAGCAACTGTTGAATGAACTGTACCACCGCGCTGGCTTCGGAACTTTCGTCCCGGGTCTCAACCACTTTAATCTTCTCACCCTTGCCCTGTTTGCTCCACAAATTTTTTCCCAGACGGTTTACATTGTTTGCCACCACACTGTTGGCGGCGGAAAGAATGGTCTGGGTGGAACGGTAATTCTGCTCCAGACGAATCACCCGGGTTTCGGGGTAATCTTTTTCAAAATTCAGAATATTTTCGATGTTAGCCCCGCGCCAACGGTAAATACTCTGATCTTCATCCCCGACCACGCACACATTCTGGTGATTTGCCGCCAGTAATTTAATCAGGTAATACTGGGCTTTATTGGTGTCCTGGTATTCGTCCACCAGAAGGTATTTAAATTTGCGCTGGTAAGCCTCCAGGACCTCCGGATGAGCGGTAAACACATCGATGGGTTTAATTAACAAATCGTCGAAATCGAAAGCGTTATTTTTTCGCAGAGCAGCTTCATATTCCCAGAAAATTTTTGCAATTTGCTGGCTGCGGTAATCGTAGGCTTGCTTTTCGAATTGGCGGGCATCTTTCATCTGATTTTTTGCCTGACTGATGGTGTACTGCACCACTTTGGGTGAAATAATCTCCCGGCTGATGTTCAGGAAATCCATGATGCGTTTAATTTGAGCGATTTGATCGTCCACATCGTAAATGGTGAAATTGGATTGATAGCCGATGTATTTAGCAATTTGACGAAGGAACCGGGCACAAATGGAGTGAAACGTGCCAATCCACAAATGTTGCACAGACATATTCAAAAGGGACTCGACCCGGGTTTTCATCTCGTTGGCTGCTTTGTTGGTAAAAGTGACGGCCAGGATTTCGTGGGGAGCCGCCAATCTGCGTTCAATCAAAAAAGCGATCCGGTATGTGAGGACCCGGGTTTTGCCACTGCCAGCGCCTGCCAGCACCAGCAGAGGACCTTCCGTATGGACAACCGCTTCCCGCTGTTGGGGATTGAGTGCCTCCAGCAACTGTGACTGATTCATATTCTGTGCCTTTGTGTCGTCAAATTCAGCCATAAATATATCACCAATTCAAATTTATTGAAAGCTAATTTTAGGGAAATCGCGACAGGAAAAAAACGTTCGAAAAGAAGGTTTTTATGGGATTACGGAATAAAGCCCTCAGCGGGAGCGCCGATATTTCCGACGCACCTCTTCGAAACGGGCCTTCCAGTAAGCATGCTCCCTGGCTGTTCGGGAGAAGTGATGTCCCCCGTCGCCGCTGGCCACGAAATACATGTAGCGAGTCCGGGCCGGAAAAAGGGCAGCCAGAATGGATTTCTTACCCGGATTGTTAATCGGTCCGGGGGGCAATCCCCGGTATTTGTAGGTGTTGTAAGGGGAATCGATTTCCAGATCTTTTTTCAGCAGCCGGCGGGGTGGTCCGGGCAAAATGTACTGAATGGTGGGATCGGCCTGCAACAGCCAGCCGCGTTTTAACCGATTGTGGTACACCGAGCTAATGAGAACCCGCTCGGAATCCACCATGGCTTCACCTTCAATAATCGAGGCCAGGGTTAAAATTTGATGGCGGGTCATGCCCAGACGAGCCAGCTGTTGTTGAACGGAATCTGCTTCGAAAATCCGCAGGGTGTTTCGCACCAGCCGCAGAATAATCTCTCGCGGGGTAGTGCCCCAGACGAAATAATACGTTTCCGGCAATAAATACCCCTCCAGACTGGGGGCACGGATTCCTAACGACCGAATAAAAACGGTGTCGTGTACCAGACTCATGAACCGGGTCGAATCGATGGCCAATTTATTTTTAAAAATACGAGCCATTTCCGCACAGGTAATTCCTTCCGGTAACGTCACTTTAATTTGCGTTTGCTGAGGACGGGTTAAATACCGCAGTAACCACCAGGGATGCAACCCTTCGGGCACCTCGAACATGCCGGCCTTCATTTTGCTCTCGTAACCGGTTACCCGCCCTAGAAAAAGAAAGGTACGTGGGTGGGTCAGTACCCCCTCTTTTTCCAGAATAGTGGCAATTTGTTGGAAAGAAGCGCCTCTGGGAATCAGAACGGTTTTACGGGGAAGTTTCTCCACAACTTCTTCCTGGTAGGCCGGAAACAGATTGGACTTTACCATCCAGGCAAGAAGCAACAGGGCTAAGATCAGGTAAACACCGTAGAAACGACGGGAATAGTGCTTCAACACCCGCCAGAAAAGGTAAAGTGCGAATCCTGCTTTCGCTCCCAACAGCCTCAAACGGTTCGTTTTCAAAGCCACCTATTCCTTTAGTCCCATTTCTAAAATTTCTAAAACTCTTTCCACTTCCCGAATGGGGTCTTCCTGTAACATCCAATCGTCGGCCAGTAGAAAATGGCGAATTCCTTTTGCCCGCCACTCCCGTAGTTCCTCCAACGACGCCATTCCCCCGGCGAGCAGCACCGGGATGTTGCGAACCTGAAGCTCTTCCAGCCACCCGTTTTCACCGGCTTGCAGCAATTCTCCGGAATCTTGCGGAGAGATCAAAATGCCTCCCAGCAATTCCAGCTCCACAGAGCTGAGGTCGCCGGGACGGTGAATTTGCAAAAACGGTTCCAAACCCATTTGAAAGGTGGTGTCCACAAAATGAGGAATTTTCCCCTCGGGAACAAAGTGGCTGTCCAGCAACAGGCCATCCGCTCCCCAGGCTTTCGCCTGGTAAATCTGTTCTTCTGCAATAATGAAATCGCGGACAATGGCGCTCACATCCCGTCCGGTTTTAATGAGGTTAATGTGGGTGGGATCGCCCCCCAAAAAGCGGGCATCTGTTGCCACAAAGAAAATGGTAAGGTTTAAACGGCTCAAATCGCGTACCAGACGAAAGGGGTGGTAATTCTCAATCTCCACCTCGTGGGTCAGAAAGCGCGAGAGCAACGGAATGGCCAGAGGAGGCGCCTCTTCGTCCTGCAAGGTAATTTGAGCACTGGTAAACTGGGTCCCAATGGAAAATGCGGCATTGCGAATTAAGCCGGGCTCAAAATTACGTCTTAAATCTTTCACTTCTTTTTGTTTTGCTTTTAAAATCTTCTTACGCAACTTGGGGTCCATTCCCACTCCTTTATTCCTCAAGACATTTTCTCTTTTTTCACTTTTTGACTGATGGCTACCAGCTCTTCCAGTTTTTTCAAGGCCGCCCCGCTGTCGATGGCTTCCTGGGCCATTCGAACTCCTTCTTTCAGATCCTTCGCCCGACCGCTTACCTTCAACGCTGCCGCCGCGTTAATAATGGTAACGTCGCGAACACCGCCATTTTCTCCCTTCAATACTTTCAGAATGATTTCTTTGTTCACTTTCGGGGAACCGCCTTTAATACTCTCGATCGGCCAGCGTTTCAGTCCCACATCTTCGGGAACGATCTGGTACTCGGTGATATCCTGTCCATTTACCTCCACCACGTAAGTGACCCCGCTAATATTCACTTCGTCCAGACCGTTTTCTCCGGACACCACCATGGCATTGAAAATCTCAAACTCCCGTAGCACTTCGGCAATCAAGCGAGAGAGTGTAAAATCGTACACCCCGATGAGCTGCCGTTTGGTAAGCGCCGGTTTGGTCAGAGGATCGAGAATGTTAATAATGGTGCGGGCACCCAGGCTTTGCCGAATGCCGGCAAAATTGCGGGGAATTTGTTTGTAGCGGGGGGCAAAAATGAAGGCCAGGCCGGTTTCTTCGAACACCTGGTAAAATTGATCCGGAAAAAGTTCGATCTCCACCCCTAATTCTTTCAGTACGTCGGCGCTACCGCACTGGCTGGACACTGAATGGTAACCATGTTTAATCACCTTGGCGCCGGCGCCGGCCGCGACAATTGAAGCCGCCGTAGAAATGTTGAAGGTTCCCAGATTATCTCCGCCGGTCCCGCTGTTATCGATGGCATTTTCATCGTCAATGGACAAAGGGGTAATGCGCTCCCGAAACGCTTGCACCGTTCCGGCCAATTCGTCCACGGTGCTTCCTTTAATTTGTAGCGCAACCAGAAAGGCGGAAATCTGAGCGTCGGTCGCCTTGCCGGAAAGAATTTCTTCCATTACCTGGTACGATTCCGCCCGGGTTAAGCTTTTTCCTTCCATAAATTTTGCAATCGCTTCTTTTATCATGATTTTCACCTCGATTTAAGAGTACTCGCAGCGCCCCTGCCCGGTTTTTCTCCCCAGCAGGGTTGCTTATTAGATTCCCAAAGCACAATTTTGTTTCATTTTCCCCTCTCCTCATGCCGGAACTTTTTCCGGGACCATTCTTTAGTTTTCACCGTAGTATGTTAGCGGATTTTTTCTTTCAGGCTCTCGTAGTACTGATTGACTCTTTCTCTCGCCCAGCGATTTTCTTTATATTCGGGTCCCACCGGCATAAATTGATTGCTGATTTTAAATCCGCCGCCTTTCTTTTTATCTACGGTGAGCAGCCCTAAATACTCGCCATCCTGTCCCGCTTGAACAATAAGCTTTCCCCGATACCGACGGGAAACTTTCTCCTGGGTATGTCCACAAATCACCACATTTAGCTCCGGAAACGTTTGGAGTAATGGTTCCGCCGCCCAATCTCCGGCGTGCAACAGCAGCACTACCAGATCGCTCTTTTCTGTGATTTCCGGCAATATTTTTTTCAGCACCGGGGTTAACTGCCGAATGTGCACCGCGGGTTCCTCAATGAAATCAAACGATTGGGGGGGCACCACTCCCACAATGGCCACCCGCAGGCCGTTTCTCTGCAAAATCCGATAGGCCGGAAATAAGCGCTTGCGGCTCTCCCGCCTTACAATGCTCGCCGAAATCATTGGCAGGTTAAACCGCTTCACCCGGGGCAGTAAAAAGTCGATTCCTTCCACGAACTCCTGGTCACCGGCATTTAAAACATCGTATTTCGCAGCCGCCACCAGTTCAATCATTACCTCATTTGCCAGCGGCAACGTGTAAGTGTTCAAAAAATCGCCGCTGTCCAGCAGAATTAAATCCGAGTAACGGGCACGCAGGGAATCCACTGCATTCAACAACTGCACCATGCCTCCCAGGTCATTGCCCCCGCAATGGCAGGTTTCCAGGTTGCAATTTAAGTTGGAGGTGTAAGCCAGATGAATGCTTTGGCCCCAGCCCAGCGAAATCCAGAAAAGAATCGGCCAGATTAACCGACCAATCCATCCGAACCCATTTTTTACTCCCGAATCTCTTCCCATGGAAAACATGTTACCCATTTTAATTCCCGCCTCAAGGGATTAAAATTAAAGGGATTTCCGAAGGAATAAAAATGGAAAAGAAGATTTCTTGCCAGAAAAGCAGATCCGCTATTTTACCGGAAGATGCCCAAATCTGCCGGATGGTTCGAGAAAAATATTTCACTCCGGGAAAATCAACCACCAGGAAGTTTCTCTCACGAGTAAAATGAAGGAGAAGGACGGTTTTGGCCGGAAAAGCCTGCTCGGGGAATCCCTTCTGGCTTCCGCCAGGCTCTCTCCTCCCCGTCCGTGGATTTCTGAAACCCGGCTGAACATTCCGGCGAAAATACCTGGTTCCCCGGCTACTTTTCGCTCCCCGGATTCCAATGTTGCCGCTTCCACAAATAATAAATTGGGACCCCGGCCGCTAAAAAGGTTAATCCGGCCAGAGATTGTACCGGAGCGCTAATCAGAGTATTCAATACAAACCAGACTGACACGGCGACAAAGAAAATTGGTGTGAGGGGATAACCGGGAGTCCGGTAAGGTCGCCGGGCATGGGGCTGGCGGCGGCGGAACAGAAAAATACTGGCGCCGGTCATGGCAAAGAAAATCCAGTCTGTAAAGGCCACATAGGTAATCAGCTGGTAAAAAGTGCCGCTGAGAATGAGCACAATCGCCCAGAGGGTTTGAAACAAAATGGCAAAGGTGGGCACATGGTAGCGGGGGTGGATTTCCGCCACCTTCTTAAAGAAGACGCCATCCCGTGCCATGGCGTAATAAATTCGGGGTGCCGTCATGGTGTAAATGCCGGCGGTACCAAAAACGGAGATGAAGATAGCGACGGCAATAAATTGGCCACCCAGCGGTCCAAAAATGCGGCTTACCGCCTCGGAAGCCAATTGCTCCGACTGGGCAATTTCATTCAGAGGCAACAAATACATGTACGATAGATTAATCAGCAAATAGATTAGAGTGACCACCGCGGTACCGCTAACCAGAGCCAGCGGGATATTACGGCTTTGATCTTTTGCTTCTCCGGCCACATAGGTAGCGTGCTGCCAGCCGCCATAAGACCACAAGACTCCCACCATCGCCAGCGCCAGCGCACTCCAAAGATGAAAATCTTCTTTCGGTAAAAGGGTAGAAAAATCCACTCGAGAGGGATCGCCCCAATAGAAACCCACCACAATCACCCCGAAAATTCCCACCAGTTTCAAAATGGTAAGCACGTCTGCCAGGATTCCCCCGGATTTAACCCCGAAAAAATTTACGGCCGTTAACAGCAGCAACCCCGCAATGGCCACCATTTTCACCGTGGTGGCGGTGAGGGGAACGAATACCCCCAGATAGGTGGCAAAAGCGATGCTGAGCGCCGCCAAACCGCCGGTGTTCACCACCGTAAAGTACGCCCAGCCGTAAAGGAATCCGAAGAGTCCGCCGTAAGCGCGATTTAAAAACACGTACACTCCGCCGGCATCGGGCATCATGGCGCCCAACTCGGCGAAGGTCAGGGCACCGGCCAGAGCCAGCAAGCCGCCCACTACCCAGACGAGCAGAATTAGAAAAGCCGAGGGTAACACCTGGGCAATGCCCGAAGGTGTTAAGAAAATTCCCGACCCAATAACCGAACCGATGACGATGATGGTCAGATCGAACCGATTCAACTTTCGTTGCAGTTGCGGAGCCTGTTTTTCTTCCGTCATTAAAGCCTCACCGTTACCGTTATTCAATCCAATGAATTTCGGGTCTTTTCCGGTTCAGGACGTTCCCGCCCACCGGAGGCAACCACCACCAGGGTTGCCTTCTGACGGACCAATGGGACAAATGGGGACGCAAGAATGTTTTCGCGCCTTTGCCCCGTAAAAAGGCTGGGAAGGTCTGAATCCCGGGACTACTCCACAATCATGTTGCGGCTAAGAATTAAAAATACCACCCCCACGATAATCATGACGCCACTCCACCAGATTTCCGGGTGAAGATTCGCCAGAACGGTCTGGTGGTAATTTCCGGTGGCAAGGTAGTAAATCCCGCTTAACATGATGAGTCCGCCCATTGCCACCAGAACCAGTCCCACAAAATACCAGATGGGTTTCATGTATGATTTCCTCCTCTTCTATTCCACTTATCCGTTTCGACCGGGAACAGGCCGATTACCAGAAATAAATATTCAGGGCAATTAAAATCAGCAGCGAAATGGCCCCCCAGAATTCCGGCTTTTTCAGCAACGGTACCGGTTCGTCCACCGTTTCTTCCGTCAGTCCTTTCACCAATCCCACCAGTTCCTTTTCCGGTTTCTTTTTTGTAAACAAGCTTACCAGAATGGTGACCCCGAAACAGATGAGCCAGGCCCACCAGGCACGCCAGAAATTGGCCGCCATATCGCTGGCTACATTCGACAGAGTGATGGCACTCTTGGAAATCCATTCGAATTTGACGGCTAAAAACATTCCGAACGAAGAGCCCATTCCGGCCAGTAAGCCCCAGAAAGCACCGTTAGGGGTAATCCATTTTACAAACATTCCCAGCAACATGGTGGCAAAGAGGGGTGCATTCACCCAGGAGAAGATGGCCTGCATGTAATCCATGATGGTGGGCATGCTTTTAGCCCAGTAGGCTGTTCCCACGCTGATTACAATTCCCGCAATAGTTGCCACCCGCCCCATCCAGAGCAAATGTTCAGAAGAGGCTTTTTTGTTAATCACCGAGTGGTAGATGTCGTAGGTCCACACCGTGTTAAAGGCGCTGATGTTGCCGGCCTGCCCGGCCATGAATCCCGCCAGCAAAGCCGTGATTCCCAATCCCACCAATCCCGGCGGGTAGTAGCGGGCGATTAGCATGGGAAGCGCCGAATCGTAATTCACCTTACCACCGTCTTTTAACAGGGAAAATCCGCTGGAGGGATCTTTCGCCAGCACCAGCGCAATCAATCCCCCCATGATGACGATGAAAGGTAGTGCCATTTTAAAAAAGGAGGCAATGATGGGAGTCATGCGGGCGGAGCGCAAATTTTTGGCTGAAAACGCTCGTTGAACGACCAGAAAATCGGTCGTCCAGTAACCGAAAGAAAGCACGAAACCAAGTCCCAGCACAATCCCGCCCCAGGTGACCATCATCCCGTTCTGAGTAGGATCCGCCGAAGTGGACCAGAGTTTGGCATAAGCCTCGGGAATGCGGGCAAATATTTCGTTAATCCCCCCGATTTCTACAATCCCCAGCACAGACACCAGGAATAATCCGAACCAGATCAGGAAGAACTGAATGATTTCCGTAAAAATAGCCGACATGAGTCCGCTTAAAGTCACGTACATGGCCACGGTAACCGCCGAAGCCCACATGCTGGCATCCCAGTTCCAGCCCAAAAAGGTGTGCAATACCAGTGCCATGGCGTACAGGTTAATTCCCGAAACCAGCAGAGTCATGATGGCAAAGGAAATAGCGTTCAACACCCGGGTTTTTTCGTCGAAGCGCAGTTTCAGGTAACCGGGGACGGATTTAATTCGGCTGCTGTAATAAAAGGGCATCATGTAAAGCCCCAAAAAGAGCATGGCTGGAATCGCCCCGATCCAGTAAAAATGGGCCACGTACATGCCGTACTTAAAGGTGTTGCCGGTCATTCCCAGCAACTCCAGCGCCCCCAGGTTTGCCGAGAGGAAGGCCAATCCGGCTACCCAGGAACTATTTTTCCGGCCGGCCAGGAAAAAATCCTCCTCGTTTTTAGTAAAACGGCGCAAATACAACCCAATTCCCAGCACAAACCCAAAATAGACGGCAATAATAATCCAATCCACCAGAGTGAGTCCAATTGCTTCCATAGCACTCCCTTTTGTTTTATTTTTCTATTTTAATGGCTCGATTTCCTCCCCGGTGCAGTAAACTTACTTCAAATAAACAACCACGATACGCTCGGTGTACAATTTCCGGGAAGCCGGGAAAAACACTTCCAGCGCGAATATTTGCTGGTTTTCCGGATTCACAATCCGAGCTTTCTCCACTTTTTCGATACCCTGGTTAAACAAACGCACCCGGAAAACATGCCGGGTACCGCTCTTTCCGGCCAGTCTTAAAACGTAACGTTTCCCCTGCAGTTTTTCCTGAACAATCCGGTATCCCTGGGAACGATCGCCGGGTTTCGGGCGGGGCATTTCGGGAAGTACCGCAATTCCCCCCTGAAATTCCATTTCGACGGAGGCTGTGTCGGTAAGGGTAAAGACCAATGGAGCCGTCCCGGAGGCCGGAGGTACCTCAATACCGTTCAGCCGCAAATGGGTGACCTGCATGGCCGGGAAAGTCTGGGGACGGAAATGAATTTCCAGTTCCCCTCCGCCTTTCTTCCGAAAAAGGTAGGTTACCCGACCATTCTGCCGGTACTGGTGAAATTCCAGGTAGTCTGCCCCTACTCGCAGATTCTTAACCACCACCGTATCCCACTGAGCAGGAAATTGAGGGGTCAGACGGGCAAGATGGGCTGGAGCATCCGGGTGCCAGCCCAGCATGCCTTCAATGGCCGGAAGAATAATATTGGTTTCGGACCAGCACTGGTGGGCACACACTCCGGAAGGTTCGTAAACCGCGCCGTTCATGACCTCCTCCACAAACCCCAGGGCCCAGTGGTTTTTAATGTACATATTGTTCAAAATATGGGTAAATCCGGCCACCGGATCGCCGTAAGCGTACTCGGCACAGGCCGTCCAGCCGGTAAACAGCGGCCAGATACTACCGTAATGGTAACCACGAGGATTAAAGAGGGGCGACTGCCGGCTGAGAATGCGCACTCCCCAATCGGCGGTGAACCCGTTGTCGGCGTATTCGCTCAACATCTGGCTTACTTTACTGCTGTCCACTACTCGGAAATACATGGGCACCGCCGGCAGCGCGGTGGGTTCGGTCATGTACGTTCCGTCGGCTTTCAACCCGTAGTTAAAGAAACGGGTTTTCGGATTCCAGTAATCGTGATTGATTTTTGCAACGACCCGGCGGGCATCCTTCTGGTAGCGGAGGCGTAAATCGTTTTTGCCTAACTGTCCGGCCAGGTAAGCGGCATCCTGAAGGGTGCGCGCCCACAGTCCGGCCAGATAAAAGGTCGTGTGAGCCCCCCAGAGCTTACCACCTTCCACCCAGCCATGCCCCACGTTGGTATTTTCAATCAGGCCGTCTTTGTCTGTGTCTGTGGAGTAAAGAAAGGCCATGGCTTTTTCCAGGTGGGGCCAGCTTTGGCGAATAAAATCCAGGTCGCCGGAAGCCCGCAAATAATGAGCCGTCAGAATGACGTACAGCGGGGTGGCATCGGCCGCATCAAAATGCACCACTCCGCTGGTTGACACCTCGTGGAAAATCTTCCCGGTTAGATCCTGAAATTTTTGCAAGAATTCCAACTGCTGACGCACCAGTTCCACATCCCCGTAAGCGTCAATGGCCAATCCCGCCCATTCGGAATCCCGTCCGAAGTACCAGGCGTAACCGGGACGCCCGCTGATTTTCTGGTTACCGTTCCACCCCCGGGCCGTGGTGCCGTAACCGGCCACCAGGGCAGTCCCTAATCCGGGGGTGTGAACCAGAAACCGATCGGTACCCACCAGAGCCCATTGCCACAGACGATTAAATTCCGGGTCGGGGGTCTGAAACTCCACCCGACTGGCTAACAGATTGTAATAGTGTGTGGTTAACTGCGCATATTCCTCTTTCGGATGTTCCAGGAGCCGTGCCAGGTCGGTTCGGGCAATTTTTTCCCCTTCATTGGATCCGACGAAAGCAAAATTGAGAACGAAATGGTTGTCTTCGTTAAGCGGGTACAGAGCGGCAAAATAAGCCTGATTCAGATCGCCAGGTACGCCTTCCAGCTTTTGCGGAGACCAGCGCACGGCTTTAAACGCCCCGATCAGCTCTTGGTCGGGTTTCACATCGCTTCCAAAAAGGGCACAAAAATCACCGCTCCGGTCCCGGACGTGGAAGATACCGCTGGTGGTATCGGCGCCGAAATACACCGCGCCCAGGGCATCGTAATTGTAAGGCCACATCCAGCGCAAATCGCAGCGTCCCTGCAGAAACAGGGTTAGCGGTTGATCCGATTCCCACTGGTAATGGATCAGACCACCACCCCGATTCAGGGACGGAAAGATCATTTCCTTCAAAACCCCGTCTCCCAGATCATAGAAACGGGTAACGGACTCCGGACGCACTTCAATACGTACCGGAAGCTCCTTCAACCAGCGCAGGGTATCCTGCCGAATAATTGCCACCTTGTAATCGCGCAAAATTCTAATGGGATGCACCCAGACCTCGTCCAGACCGCCCTTTTCTTTTCCCATAATCAAAGCCCGGCGCCCGGCCAGATCGAAAAAATTGGAGGTGGCTTTCTCCCGCTCCAACAACAATCCGCTGGAAGGCAAATCGGAAAGCAGGCGTTGTTCGCCGGGATGAATTGTTTGAGTTTTGGGATGAAACGAACGCGGTTTTAGATCCGATTTTACCCAGTAAGTGCGCGGTAAATTGTCCAGCCGCCCCGCCAGGTACAAAAAGGCGTTGGCGATTAATTTACGCAGATGTTGCGCCCGGTGATTCTTGCGAGCAAAATAAATCAACCCCCCAATGCTCAGAATTCGTCCCTTCTCCTGCCGGTAT
>JAJRXE010000195.1 GCA_024276455.1 Calditrichota bacterium | reverse complement strand
TTGGCAATCAAAATCCAGAGAGCAGACAAATTGGAACCAATGGCTACCAGCCACATCGTTGCGGCGTGTAGCTTTTTGGATAGTTTGTTCCAGCCGAAAATCCAGATTCCCAGAAAAGTGGATTCCAGAAAGAAGGCCAGTAGAGCTTCAATGGCCAGCGGAGCACCGAAAATATCACCCACTAAGCGAGAATATTCGGACCAATTCATGCCGAATTGAAATTCCTGGACAATACCAGTAACCACTCCCATGGCAAAGTTAATCAGAAAGAGCTTGCCCCAAAATTTAGCCATTTTTTTGTACTTCTCGTTCCCGGTCCGGACATAAGCGGTTTCCACAATGGCAATAAAAATGGAAAGGCCCAGGGTAAGAGGCACGAAAAAGAAATGATAAACGGTCGTGATGGCAAATTGCCACCGCGCTAAAGTAAGAACATCCATATAAGCCTCCTTTTTAATTAGTTAGGAATTTATCATGAACTTACCGTTACAGCCAGATCCCCGTCCGAGAAAGCGAATTCCGAAATCTTCCGATTTTTCCATTCATTAATTAAATCCTCTTCTTGTTTAACAAAAAATAAATGGATTTTGCAGGTTACAATTAAAGGACAAATTTGTGGTTTTTTAACGCATTCGTTTAAAGTGGCATTAAAACCCATGGCCTGTAACACATCGTAGATTGAAAGTTCTTCCGGGGAACGATTCAGAAATACTCCTCCTTGCTTCCCCTGCACGGTTTTAATGATTTCACTCTTTTTTAATTGATGGACTATTTTATGGGCAATGCCGCGAGTAATGAAAAGTTTTTGGGCAATTGTGGGAAGGGGAATGGGACCCTGATTAAAATTGCCTGCCAGGTAGGCACACATGCGCAGGGCGTAATCGAATTCTCTTTTAATGAAGCTTACCATGAAATCAAAATATTTTGTTATTATACTATATTAGTATAGTATAATATAAAATAAAATTTTAATTTGTCAAGAGGGGAAACAAAAAAGGTTTAAAAAAATCTTTTCTTTGCAATCAGAATATTTTATTTTACGTTTGCTTAGTGAAAGCAATCAGGGGTAAAACGACAGCCATTAAACTGAGAAAAATTCGGAGGTAATATGGCTGGAGTAAATGTAGGTTGTGCTCGCCCGATCGGAGCCAGGGTAGAGGCGACCTCAGCAGAAACAGAATCCCAAAAAGAACAGATTAAGCAAGAGGAGGTAAAGATGGCGGTACAAGTTGGCAAAAAAGCGCCGGATTTTGAAGCACCCGCTTATCATAAAGGTGAGTTTGTGAATGTGAAACTATCGGATTATGCCGGCAAATGGGTGCTTCTGTGTTTCTATCCCGGTGATTTCACCTTTGTCTGAGCGACGGAAGTATCGGCAGTTGCCGATCGGTATAAAGAATTACAGGATTTAGGCGTAGAAGTGCTTTCGATCAGTGTGGACAGCGTGTTCGTCCACAAAATGTGGAACGATCACGAACTATCGAAGATGGTTGAAGGCGGTGTTCAATTCCCCATGCTGTCCGACGGTGCCGGTAATGTGGGGAAAATTTATGGTGTTTATGATGAGGAAGCGGGTGTGGAGTTACGGGGGCGATTCATCATCGATCCCGACGGCGTGATTCAAGCCATGGAAGTGTTAACTCCTCCGGTGGGCCGGAAGCTCGATGAAACCATTCGCCAGATTAAAGCTTTTCAGCACGTCCGGGCCACCCAGGGTGCGGAAGCCTGTCCGGCTTCCTGGGAACCGGGTCAACCGACCCTCAAGCCCGGACCGGCGCTGGTGGGCAACGTCTGGAAAGAATGGAAGCCCGGCAAAAAGTAGGGCAGACCGTACCAGCAAACTCCAAAGCGGCTGTCGTTTACCCCGGCGATTGCTTTTTTAGAGAAAAACGGTGATTTA
>JAJRXE010000194.1 GCA_024276455.1 Calditrichota bacterium | reverse complement strand
TACTTCAAACTTCAGGGCGGCATCGTAGCGGCGGAAGGGTTCCCGGATGTTCAACCCGCTCCCGGGAATCACCCCGATGCCGCGCCATTCCGCATCGCCTGGCTCGAACACCTGCGCCAGCAACCGCTGGGCCTCCCGGTTTCCTTCCCAGGTGGCCACCCGACTGTATTCGTTGTCCACCCGGGGACGTTTTTCTTTAACCTGCTGAAGCAACAACAGAATTCCCTGCAAAATGTCCAGCGGCTCAAATCCCGCCACCGCGCAGGCTTTGCCGTACTTTTCCGCCAGAAACTGGTAGCTTTTGGCCCCGATAATGGCCGTCACATGGGCCGGACAAATGAAACCGTCCAGCCGCACCTCGTTGCCGGACGCCAACACTTCCATGGGCTTTGGCATGGTCTTGTGCGCACAGAGCACCGAAAAGTTTGCCAGCCCCTCTTCTTTGGCCATCACGATAGAGGCGGCGATGGTCGGCGCGGTGGTTTCGAACCCCACCCCCAAAAACACTACCTCTTTCTCCGGGTTTTCACGGGCAATCTGGAGGGCATCCATGGTGGAGTACACCACCCGGATGTCGTGCCCGGCGGCTTTTTCCCGCTCCAGACTGCTGGTAGAACCGGGAACCCGCATCATGTCGCCAAAGGTGGTAATGATCAGGTTGGGCAAGCGCGCCAGGGCAATGGCATGATCCAGGTAATGGTTGGGCGTGACACAGACCGGACAGCCCGGTCCGGAGATTAGCTCCACCTGAGGCGGCAGGAGGCGGCGAATCCCAAACCGGGCAATCGCCATGGTGTGGGTGCCGCACACTTCCATGAATTTCACCGCTTCCAGACCGGCCGCTATTTCTTCGATGCGTCGAAACAGCGTCCGGGCAAGGGCTTTATTACGAAATTCTTCCAGATATTTCATGACCCTGGTACCCCTGTTTTATGCGTTGACTTGCAATGTAAGCCTGCCCCAGCGCAATTCCCCCGTCGTTGGGCGGTACCGCCGTGTGGTAATACACCTCGAATCCGGCCTCCCGCAAATGCCGGGACAGGGTTTCGGTTAAGATTTTGTTTTGAAAACATCCGCCGCTCAAGACCACTCGCTGCAAACGGAACTGCTCTCGAATTGTATGAGCCAGCGTCAGCAATATTTTGACCAGTCCGAAATGGAACCTCCAGCTCACCTCTCCGGGATCGACGCCCGCTTTCAGGTCACGAAACAGGGCTGCAAACAAGGGACGCCAATCCAGCACCCAGCCGCCGGTTTGTTCGCGCAAGGCGAAGGGGTAAAAGCGGTTGTCCCGACGGTGTTCGGGGCGAATGGACGCCTCCAGCTGCATGGCCGCCTGCCCCTCGTATCCCACCCGGTGCCGCAGTCCCACCAGCGCCGCCACGGCATCGAACAATCGGCCGCAACTGCTGGTGAGAGGGGCGTTCAGGTTCCGCTCCAGGGCAATCTCGACCAGTCGGGCTTCCTCCGCGCGCACGTCCGGAAAGTAACGAGGTGCTTCCAGGGGAAGACCGCTCTCACAACTGTAAGCCACCGCCATCCGCCAGGGCTCGTACACCGCCCTGTCGCCGCCCGGAAGCGCCACCCGGTCGAAATAGGCCACCCGGCGGTAATCCATCTCGCTGGCAATCAGCACCTCGCCGCCCCACACAGTGCCGTCTGGACCGTAACCGGTGCCATCGAAGGAAAACCCGATAACCTCGCCGGTGAGCCCTTTTTCCGCCATGCAGGCGGCAATGTGAGCGTGGTGGTGTTGAATGCCGATCAACTCCAGCGACTGTTCCTGCGCCCAGCGGGTGGAAAGGTAATCCGGGTGCAAATCGTGGGCGATTGCCCGGGGATGAATTTCCAGAATTTTCTGCAGGTGAACAATGCTCTGCTCAAAGAATTCCAGCGTTTCCAGATTTTTCAAATCGCCCAGATGCTGGCTGAGGAAGAAAAACCTGCCCTTGTTCAGGCAAATAGTGTTTTTCAGCTCGCCGCCCACGGCCAGAACAGAGGGAAGCTCCTTCTTCACCATAACCGGCAGAGGGACAAAACCGCGCGCCCGCCGGATGTAGGAAATCCGCCCGTCCACCAGACGCACCACCGAATCGTCAATGCGCTGGTAAATATCGCGATCGTGAAGCAGAAAGAAGTCCCCCACTTCCCCCAACTGCCGGAAAATCGCTTCGTTGTCGGCAATGATGGGCGATTCGCTGATATTCCCGCTGGTCATCACCAGGGCCAGAAAATCTCCTTCCCGCAGCAACAGGTAGTGTAACGGCGTGTAAGGCAGCATGACGCCGAAATAGTGGTTGTCCGGAGAAACGGCCGGCGCAATGGGATTGGGATGTCGTTTGGGAAGCAGACAAATCGGGCGCTGGGGCGAGGTCAGAATTTCCCGCTCCGCGTCGTTCAGATGAGCAAAAGCAGCAATTTTTTGCAGTGAATCGCTCATTAAAGCCAGGGGCTTTTCGTAGCGGTGCTTGCGCCGGCGCAACCGTTCCACCGCCGCCTGATTGGTGGCGTCCACGGCCAGATGAAACCCACCCAGCCCCTTAATGGCCACGATGTGCCCTTCCTTCAGGCGAGCAATCGTCTCCTCAATCGGGTCGCCCGGCACCCGTTGCCGCCGGGCATCCACCAACCAGACCCGGGGTCCGCAGCGCGGACAGGCATTAGGCTGGGCGTGAAAACGACGGTTGTGAGGATCTTCGTACTCCCGCCGACAATCTTCGCACATGGGAAAAGAAGCCATGGTGGTGTTCGGGCGGTCGTAGGGAATGTCGCGAATAATGGAGTAGCGCGGTCCGCAGTTGGTGCAGTTAATGAAAGGGTAGCGGAAGCGGCGGTCGGCAGGGTCGAAGAGCTCCTGCCGGCAGTCGTCGCACACGGAGATGTCGGGAGAAATGAGGGTAAACTTCCGCGCCTGGCGGGTGCTTTCGCGAATGTGGAAGCGGGTTTCCTGCCGGGGGGGAATTTCCTGCACCTCCAGGGAAACAATCTGAGCCAGCACCGGTGGGCGGGTTCGGAGGGCTTCCTCGAAACCATCCAGGGCGTCGGCGCTTCCCTCCGCCTCAATCACCACGCCAAACGAATCGTTCAACACCCAGCCGCCCAGCTTCCAGCGGTGGGCCAGATTAAAAACAAACGGGCGAAACCCCACCCCATGAACGATTCCCTGAATCTGGAAACGTCTTCTTTTCCGGACTTTCGCGGTCAATTCATTCCACCCAATTATGTGTTGTCGTCGTCCGAAGGCGTGCTAAAATCGAGGTCTTCCGGGAGGTCTTCCCCCATTTGTTTAAACAATTCCAGGGTGCGGCGGGCTTCTTCCTCATCCAAACGCTGGATGGCAAACCCGGCGTGAACGATCAGATACTCCCCTTCGCGGGCGTCGGGCATCATCATCAAACTGACTTCGCGCTCCACCCCACCCAATTCAACCACCCCTTTTAACCCCTCGCGTTTAATCAACTTCATGGGAACCGCTAAACACATAGGCAATTTCCCCCTCTATCGTTACGTTTCAATATTCCAGCAAATGGTTTTTTGAGATCACCAACTCCAGAATAACGTGGCCTTCGTCCGGAACATCCGGCGAAGGCATGCCTTCCACCGTGAATTGATCGTCGGGAATGTAGGCTTCGCTTTGGAGGAACAACCCCACCGTCAGGGCACGCTGCTGGGCCAGCTCGCGGGCGTACTGGGGATTTCCCCCCGCCTTTTGTTTCAGGAAAAGGTGAATCGATTGTCCGGAGCAATATTGCAGGGCACGCGCCACTTTTTCCAGCAGCGAGTAATATTTCTGGGGAATATCGTAGCGTCCGGGCGCAAACTGAAGTCCGTTTACCCGGATGACAACCGTCTGGCCGCGGTCCACCACCCGGGCGCCGGTGTCTTTCAATTCCGTTCGCATGCGGGCAATAATTTGCTCCCAATTTTTCTTTACGGCCAGCCGATTTTGCAAATCCAGAATCCGCCGCTGTAAAACGTTTAAAGAATCCCGCAGCTGGGTGTTTTCGTCGCGCAGGTCCCGGTTCTCTTCCGCCTGTTTTTCCAGAGCCTGGCGAACGGTCTGCAGCGCTTCGGGGATTCCCTGCGAAAACTGAGGTTGAATCTCCAACAGGTCGTCCAGCTGACGAATACTCTCTTCAAGCTGCAGAATCCAGTTCTCCAGGGCGGTTGGGTCGCGGTCCACCTGCCGGGCAATTTGCGCCAGATACAGCAGGTGTTGACTCTCCTCGGCTAACCGATCGGCTTTCTCCTGCAAATCGCTGGCGTTGTACTGTTTTTTCTGCAGGATTTTTTCCACCTCGGAGTAAAGCCGCTGCACCCGGCGAAAGGTTTTGGGAACCAACTTTTCCGCTCCCAGGTCCCGGGATTCCTGAATCAGAATGCGCACTTCGGAAAGCAATTTATTACGAAGGGCTTCGAACTGCGCCAGTTTGTAGTAGCGGATCGCCGCTTCCAGGGGCTTTTTTAACTGACCGGTTTTGTGGCGGCGAAACAAACGGGCCGCCTCGCGCAATTGCTCCTCGCCGTTCTGGAAGTATTCCGAAGCAAAATCCTCCGCTCCATCCAGAAGGGCCAGATCCCTCACCGAGAGCACCCGCACGAAAAACGGCAGCGCTTCTTTCGATTGCTCCGACAACTTCCGCAGTTCAGTGAATAACTTCTGAGCTTTCTCACGCAAATCCGGGGTCAATCCCCGGGCGGCTAATTCGTCCCGTAACTTCTCCACTTCATCTTTGTACTGATAAAACTCGTCGGCAAAGATGACATCTCCCCGATTTTCCCGAATGGACACAATTAACCGGTCCAATTGCTTGAACGATAGTTCCGCCTGCGCGACCAGCGCCGTAACGATAATCAGTCCTATATAGAAAAAAATAACCGGTCTCATCTGCTCCTCAAACACATCACTCTCAAAATATAATATCAAATATCCCGGAAAAGAGCAAAGAAATTAGAAATTTTGAGCGAATTTGTTTAAAAAACCAACTGTTCCACCGCTTTCCGGGCAGGCAGCGTAAAACTCAAACGGGTAATTCAAACCCTCTTGCTCCGGACAATTAAAGTGGATTGAAAAATTAATCCGGGAATTCAGGGGGCACGGTGGTCCGTTGCCCCATTTGCCTTCCCCCTCTTACCCGTTCTTTAACAAATTAATTCATTATACGGAATGCGCTCCGGAGAGTTCATTACCCGGAAAAATTGGGAAGGAAGAGGTTGGCCATTAACCATCTCCGGGTTGCGGTCAAGGTGACCGACAGGTTTTCCACCCGGGAGGGCTTCGCCACCTTATTTTGATTTTTTGCGAACGATCAACTCAAATTCAGGAGGATGGGATTCCATGTAAAGCACGTTAGCCCGGGTAATCAGATCCGCTTTCACCTTCCCCTTGATGGGCCGCCAGAGGCGTTTGAAGTCAATGACAATGCGGAAATCTTTGGCGGTTAGATTCGCCAGCACTTTCTCTCCGCCCTTCACGTACAGCACGGCTGTGGAGGGCAAGGGCACTACGGCCAGGTTGGGCGGGACGTTGATCACTTCCACCGGAACGTCGGGAATATTTTTTTCCGCCAGACGCTGGACGTCAAAAAACACTTTGATTTTTTTCGGCCGAATGAACGAATAGTACTCCGTGGTCTGGCGGATTTTGAACTCTTCGGTCAACGGCTGGTCCACGTCTTTGAATTCCTTGGTCTCGGTTTCGATCGCTTTGATTTTTTTAAACATTTCCGCCGGGCCGGTCACTTCCACCGAGTCGGGTTCCGCTTTCACTCCCATCAACAGGTACCCGGGCGGGGTATCCAGCTTGTACTTTACCACCACCGGCAACTTGCGGGTTACTTTTTTGTCCAGCTCAATAACTAACAAGCGGGGCCGGACAATGGACTTCACCTTCACGTTCAGCCCCACGGAACTCACGTATTCGTGGTGCTCGGTTAAATCCAGTTCCAGGTGCAGTGGTGCGTGGGAAAGGTCAATCTGGTAATAAAGGTGGTAAAAATGCAACCGGATCAGGTCCTTTCCTTTGCCGGTGAACTCCACCCGCACGGTGTCCACCTGAGGATATTTCAGGATTTTGTCCGGGTCAATATTGGTGTAACGGATGGCGATGTCGATGGCATAATCGTACACCTGGTTCATCTTTACCATGAGCCAGAGGAAGAACGCCAGCAGGGTTACCCCAATAATGGTTTTGTAATTTTGTTTGAATTTGGACCCGATCATATTTCCACTACCAGTTCATCGCCGATTTTCATATCCAGCATCCGGGCGGCGTTACCCTGATTCTGGGAAATTTGCAGAAAACCGCTGCTGTCCCACAGGGCCAGAATCTGTCCTTTCCTCGCCTCGCCAAAGGTACGTTGAATCCCGTACAGAAAGCCGCGTTTCAGACGGATTTTCACCCCTTCCGGCCGACCCAACTGCTCCCAATCCTGCTGGGTGAAATTAAGCACCAGATTGCCAAAGTGGTCGATGTGAATCACCTTCAGGTGGAGTTGATTCGGCGCGGAAGAGTGATATTTTTCGTAAAAAGATTCGAAGCGGGCCGCGGGCACGGTAAAATTCTCCAGGGATTCTCCGGCTAACAGTTTTAACGCCACCGGAACAAAAATATCCCGCCCGTGAAAAGTGGGAGTGGCAGTGGGATTAATTTTTTCTTCCTCGATCCGAAAACCTTTGAACACCTCGTTTTCGTAAATAAAGCTAAACACCCCATTGTCCGGTCCCACAAAGAAATAATCCGCCGTGCGCAGTACCAGTCCCGAACGCTCGGTACCCACACCGGGATCGACCACCACAACGTGCACCGTACCTTTGGGGAAATAACGGTAGTAGTTAAACAGGGCAAAGGCCGCCTGGCGAACGTCAAAGGGACGAATCTGATGGGATATGTCCACCACCTGCAAGTTGGAATCGCCGGAGAGGAGCACCCCTTTCATGGCACCTACATACCCGTCTTCGGTGCCAAAATCGGTTAGTAACGTAACAATTTTCCCTGCCATGTTCCCTCACCTCTGGCATTTCGGACAGTAAAACGTCGAGCGGCTGTTCAATACCGCCTTTTCGATGGGAGTTCCGCACACCGGACACGGTTCACCCGCCTTCTGGTACACCTGCAGGAAGAACTGGTTCTGTCCGTCGCTTCCTTCCACGGTGCGAAAATCGCTGTAAGTGGTACCGAAATTCCTCACCGCGCGTTCCAGCACGGAACGAATTTCCCGGAAAAATACCTCCGCTTCCTTCTCCGTAATCTCCCGGGTCTTCCGAAAAGGACTGATCCGGGACAAAAACAAGATTTCGTTGGCGTAAATATTGCCAATCCCGGCAATGTTACTCTGATCCATCAGAAACGCCTTCATATTCATATTTTTTAAATTTAATAATTTCTTGAGGTTATTTAAAGAAAAATTTTCGCTTAATGGCTCCACACCCAGTTCGGGGAATTTCGGCGGTTCTTCGTAGAGCCAGATTTTGCCGAATTTGCGCACATCCTGGTAAAAAAGGGTCTGTCCGTCGGCAAAATGGAATTCTAAATGAATGTGTTCCGGATGCGTCGCCTGTTCCCGGCGACGGAAAAAATTGCCCGACATGCCCAGATGAAACACCGGGTAGGCCGTTCCCCCCTGCCAGAGCAGGAATTTCCCCCGTCGGGTCACCTCCCGCAGCGGCTGCCCCTCCAGCCGCCGGACAAATTCGGTGGCGGAGACATTTTTCAACAACCTGGGCGTGTTGACCGCCACCTTCACAATGGTTTTTTCCAGAAAAACCGCCCGAATCTGGCGGGCAATGGTTTCCACTTCCGGCAATTCCGGCATTCGAGCACCTCCTCTGTTGGCCCGCGAAATACGCTAAAAAGGCTAAAATTTTTATCTAATGCCCACGAATAACACAATTCATTCATTCAAAATTAATTTACATAAATAATACTAAAAACTAAAAAGGTTTTCAAAAGGTCGTTCCATTTGACACTTTCACTTATTATTCAGCGTACATTCAGGGGCTAAGAACGATTCTAATAAAGAGGTTGGTAATTCAGTCCCTTTTGGCGGGAAAGCCAGCGATCGATGGTGGCAGGCGCCAGCTCGGGCAGATAGAGCAAGTGACTGGTGCAACTTTCCTTGCAGTCGCTGGAACCGAATCCCGGAAAGGGCCAGGTGGCTCCCAGAAAAGCGCCCAGTTCCTGGTTCAGGCGGCATTCCTGCGGATTGCCCGGGAAAAGCAGCACCCGGACGATCCGGAAATCTTGCCGGGTGGTGAGGTAATCGATGTGCCAGCGGCAGGGTTTTTCGCGCCGCAAATGTCGCTCGATTCGGGCACCCAGGTGACGCACCTGCCGACCGGTGTAAAGGTAAATCCCGGGTAAAAAGCGCAGCTTATCCAACGCCCCGACTTTGAAAGTCAGCGGCACTTCCAGCCTCAGAACCAGCTGGTAGGAGCCACCTTTTTCCCGGGCGTTTAATGGATCATCCCGAAATGATCGCCGTTGTTCCGACATGGAATTTTACCCGTTTTCTGATTTCGAACCCGCTTCAAGGATTTTCCAACTTTTGAATTAATTCCTGCAGCTGGTAAAACCGTTTCGGTTGCTTCATGGGATCCAGCCACTGCAGTTCCTCGCGCAAGCGAAACAGCAAATTTTCCCGGGAAATAGCTGGAAAATAAAGCAGCACTTCTTCGCTGCGGTGACGGGTCTTCAGGAGAAATTTGTCATCCAACCGGGCAATGATGGCCCGGAATTGGGGGTAGGTTAAACGTACTTCTCCCAGGCTGTCCAACCTGGCATACCACTCCGGGGCGGTCATACCGGGATTTTTCCAGAGCACCCGCAGGGCGGCGAGTTCTTCCCTGCTCAATGTGAGCCCGCGGTAACGTGCTTTCTCTTTTTGGTGCAGCAAATACCCGTAACGCTGGTAAATGCGGGAGGCCAGGTAGGAGAGCGCCACCAGCGAAACCAGAGGAATGTAACGGTCGCCTCCCATTTTGAATTGAATGTAATCCATGACGTTGGGCGGCCGGTAAAGCGAACTTTCCCGGTAGTCCAGAAAGGGACTGCTGAAATCCAGTCGCGAGAACGACCAGAAAATAGAAGGCCGCTGGGGGAAAAACGGCTCCCATTGACGGTGGTTTTTGATTTTAATTTCCTGCCAGATGCGGTCCCAGTTTTGCCAGAGCCACAACTGCAGGGCCGATTTCACCCAGCCCGATTCGCCAAAAGAGAATTCCCGCAGAAACGGGTTCGGTAAGCGAAGTTGGTTCTGGTAACCGGCCGGAAAGAGAGCCGGAAAGCGGGTGGTGTCGCTGCCGGGGGGAGAAGCGAGGGGAGGCCGAAACGTCTGCGCCGAAAGCACGGAAAGACAGGCAAGCAAGGTCAACACTGCGAATCGCCATTTCATAAAAATGCTCCTTTTTCTTAAAGAATGTCCACCGGATCGACATCGAAGGTTATTTTAACCGGTATTTTTTTCAACCGGGAATCCCGAAAGAAGCCCTCTTTAATGAGCCGGCGCAGATACCCCATGGAAGCGCTCTTTTCTTTCGGCTGCTTAATCAAAATGTGGTAACGGAAGATGTTTTTAATTCGGCTAATGGGCGCAGGGGCCGGTCCTAAAATTTGGAATTGCCTTTCGCGATTGGCTTTCCAGAAGTATTTTGCCAGCCAGTCGCTCCACTGCTGCACCAGCCTTTCTTCCTTGCCTTCCACCCGAATTAAAATGAGGCGGGCAAACGGAGGGTAATTCAGGTGCTGGCGGCTTTCTACTTCTTTCAGGTAAAAACTCAGGTAATCGTGGGTCAGCAAATATTTGAAGATGTAGTGATTGGGATCGAAGGTTTGTACCACCACCTCGCCGCTGGCGGCTCCCCGCCCCGCCCGGCCGGCTGCCTGGGTAAGCAACTGAAACACTTTCTCGTGCGAGCGGAAATCCGGAAAATGCAACCCCTGATCGGCCATGACCACCCCCACTAAAGTTACCCGCTCAAAATCCAACCCTTTGGCAATCATTTTGGTTCCCACCAAAATATCCGCTTCCCCCTGCCGAAATTTTTCCAGGATGCGGAGATGCCCCCGTTTTCCCCGGGTGGTGTCGGTGTCCATCCGGATAATCCGGGCGTGTGGGAACACCTCTTTCAAGCCTTCCTCCAACCGCTGAGTCCCGATTCCTTTAAACACAATGTCCATGCTTTCGCATTCCGGACAAACGTCTGGGGCTTTGGTCTGGTAACCGCAGTAATGACAGCGCAATCGGCCCTGGTAACTATGCAGCGTCAGGGTCACATCACAATTAGGACATTTGGCAATATAACCGCATTCTTTGCAAAGAATGTACGGAGCGTACCCCCGGCGGTTCAGAAGAATCATGACCTGTTCATGGGTTAACAGACGAGATTCGATTTTCAGCTCCAGGTTTTGCGAGACCACCGGCGGCGCCTGATTTTTCTTCCACTCCTCTTTCAAATCCACAATGGTAATGCGGGGCATGGCCCGCGCCTCAATTCGCTTGTCCAGTCGAAAATACTCGTACTTCCCCGCCCGGGCATTGTAAAGACTTTCGAAGGAAGGGGTCGCCGAACCCAGGATGACCACCGCATTGGTTAAACTGGCGCGAAAAATCGCCGCGTCCCGGGCATGGTAACGCGGTTGGGCGTCGGTTTGTTTGTAACTGGACTCGTGCTCTTCGTCCACAATAATCAAACCCAGTTCAGGCAGGGGCGCAAACAGAGCGGAACGCGGTCCCACTACCACCTGGTAATGCCCGTGGCGGATTCGATACAGCACTTCCCGCTTCTCTGCCGGCGACAGTCGGCTGTGAATCACCGCCACCCGGTCGCCAAAATAATTCCGGAATCTGGAAAGGGTCTGGGGCGTGAGAACAATTTCGGGAATCAACACAATGGCCTGCCGACCCATCGCCAGCGTCTCCCGAATGAGTTCAATGTACACCTGAGTTTTTCCACTGCCGGTCACCCCGTGGAGCAAAAAGGTCCGGTATTGCCGTTTTTCCAGATAGGGGCGGACTTTGTTCAGGAACTCTTCCTGTTCGTCGGTCAGGGTAATCTCCCGCGGTTCTTCCCGGTAGGAGAGGCGCAAATCCCGGTACGCCGGCTTTTCTTCCGCAGAGACTAAACCCAGCTCCTGCAAGCGATTTACTTCCCGCCGGGAAAATCCTTTTTCGCGGAGAATGCTTAAAGAAATTTCAGGATTTTCCTCCAGAAGCAGCAACAGCTCCCGCACTTTGCTCTTTCGTCCGTCTCGTATTTTCCGGTAGGCCTCGCGCTGCTTTTCATCGCGCGCCTCGGGGGGAATCACACGCAGGAACAATTCAGTTGGGACCGGTTTTTGCCGGGTGGGCACCGCATATTTGCGAACAATCAGACCGGCGCGGTGCATCTGTAAGGTGACCTGGCGTAAGGATTTCAAGGGCAACTTCTTTTTCAGGGTCTGGAAACTCAATTCCCGTTCCGGAGGCAGGGCCTCCAGAACCTGCCGGAACGAGGCGGGCCACTCCTTTTCCTCCGGATTAGCCAGCCGTTTAATCACCAGCTTCGACTTGCCCACATTCAGACTACTGTGCACCAGCCGAAAAGCTTCCCCCAGGTAACACAAGTAGTAATCCGAAATCCAGTGGAGCATTCGAATCAGGTCGGGAGTAACCACCGGCTGGGTGTCCACCACATCGTAAATGGATTTCAGTTCCGCCGCCGCGATTCCCGCCGGGAGTTCCCCGCTCACCTGCACCACAATTCCGGAAAGGTAGCGGTTTCCAAACGGAACAATCACTTGAATTCCGGGGGAGATAAAATCGGCAAGCTCTTCTGGAATCCGGTAGGTAAATCCTTCATCGGAAGGAATGGGTACAATTACCGAGGCATATTTTCGTTCGGACATGGAGTCAACTACATTTAATCAAAAAGAATATAGCCAATCGGAAGGAAAATTTAAAGCGGTTTTTTCGAGAAGAAACCGGTCGGAAATCCCGCCGGACAGGGGCTTTATTTCTATTTACAATTGCGCCAACAAATCCATGTTGCGCTGAATATTCGATTTAACAATTTCCCGCACCAGTTCAATCACATCGTAAATGCGCGGATCAATCACTTTGTAATACACTCTCAAACCGGATTTTCGAGCGCTTACAATTCCCGCCTCTTGCAAAATTTTCATGTGGCGACTCAAGTTCGACTGTTCCAGATTCAAGGCGGGATAAATATCGCAGTTGCACTGTTCCCCCTCTTTCAAAAACTCCAGAATTTTTAAACGATTGGGATGCCCCAGCGCACTTAAAATATCCGCCTTTAATTCATATATCTTATCTTTCATATTTTCCCTCATAATTAAATGATTTATTTGTCATATTTCATTATAAATAATTTTGCAGGCTCAGATCAAGTAAAAAATATTTTTCACGGGTTTCCAAAAAAATTCCCCGAGAACGGCCAGAGTTCTCGGGGAATTGGTTCGCTGGACTCAACCGGAAAAATTTAACGGAGGAGCATCATTTTCCGGATATCTTCGTATTGACCGGCTTTAATTTTGTAAAAATACAAACCGCTGGGGAAATTATTCGCATCCCAGACCACGGTATGTCGGCCTGCCTCCAGACGGCCGTCCACCAGTTTCGCCACCAGCTGACCAAGCACATTGTACACCTCTAAACGCACCTGTTCCGCGGTGGGCAGGGTAAAGGCAATGGTGGTATTCGGATTGAAAGGATTGGGATAATTTTGCGACAGTTCAAATTTTAGGGGAATGTTGGCCTCGTCGTCAATGGCATTCACATTCTGATAGGTAAAGTCCACGACGATGGTGGTGTCTGTCTCCGGCACATCGACCATGACCTCCGTGGGGGTTACCTGGTATCCGTCGAACCAGGGCGGATGGACGTACCAGGTCCCTTCGCACACGTAAAGCTGGTACGACGAATCGGGTAAAATCGGTTGCCAGGTTTCATACACATCGGGCCACATGCCGGACGAGCGGGCATACACACCGTTGTACTGCAAATCCACGCCGTCCAGACCGTGGAGTTTCCCAATAATCCGGGCATTGCCAAAATTCACCAGAAAACTCACCGTGTCATTGGGAGATACGCCCTCGTAGCGAGTCGGTTTCACCAGATAATTCTCCGGATTCCATATCCCCACATCCAGAGTCTCGTTGGGAATAGACAGTTCGTAATCGCCGATTCCAGAAAGCTGCAGGAAATTAACCGCGCTCTCCGGACTGCCCGCCCAGACCTGAAAGGCCTGCCAGTCATTCGGTTCGGGATCTCCCGGATCCAGCGACACTCGGATATACACTTTCTCAGTGAAATTTTCCAAGTAAAAGCGGACCGTGTCTCCAGGAACGACTTCATGGAAATTCAGTCCCGAGGTGGAGCCAAATCCCGGCGGAATGGTTTCCTGGTCAAAATTTATATCATATGTGAAGGCGTGGTTTACCGACAAACGGACCAGACCACTGGTATCATTTGCAGCATTCGTCCAGCCGGCCTGACGGTTCCAGGCCTGGACAAAAAATTGTCCGGGCTGATTAGCGGGGGCACCATTCACATACACCATCGCATAAATTACCGTGTCTCCCCGGAAAAAAGTAATATCGCGAACGATCGTATCCCCTCCCACAATGCTGAACTCCAGGTCAGGATTTTCCCAGGAATTGGGCACCATGTAATCCGGAATTAGCCCATTATCGTCCACATTTATTCGGTAATCCCCAATCGCCAGACCGAAACCGTATTCTCCGCCATCGAATTCGTAATAGGCCACATCCTGGAAGGTCTGAACCTCCTCGATGTTTAACCCAATTACCCGATCGGTAATCAGGTTGCCCAGATCGTCGAAGAAGGAGCCCTTCACAATGCCGTCGGGATTCTTAATCAAGAAATCCACGCCGGATACATCTCCGTTGGCCACCACTTCCACCGGTTGCGGAAAGACATAAAGCGGGTTGGTGTTGAACACAGAGATCGTATAGGTTCCCGGCTCACCCAGATTGATGGTGTAATTGCCATTTGCGTCGGTCACGGCATTCCAGAAAGGCGGGTGGTCAAAATCGGTGGCGACCAGTAAGTGGGACGGATCGCTGCCGTCCTCGAAGGAGACCTGTCCGGAAATGGTGGCTGGCGGATTGGGCAACGGATTAATCTGCAACGCCCCGGTGCTCCGGGTGCCATTTTCCTCGGCAATAAACAACCATTGAATCGGCGCAAAGCCGAAGGCTCCCGCCGTACTGGTAATCTGGCCATTCAATCCATCAATATCCGAAGGACCATTATCTCCAACCGTATCGCCATCGGTGATTGTAAACTGAAACAGACGAGTATCGCCGGCCGTCACCGTTCCGCTGGCATCGAAATCCATCCAGATTTGAAAATAAACCGTGGCGCCCGAATCGCAATTCACCTGCCAGAACAGCGTATCGCCCTGGGTAATGGAATTTACCGGCGTTCCCCCGGGAGAATTAACGTAAAAGAGGATTTGTTGCGCAGAAGCGCCATTGAAAATCAAAACAAAGGTCAGTAATAAAAACAGAACAAAGTAACGATAATTCATGATTCCTCCCGTTTTTTGGTAGATTCAATTATATAGATTTGATTCTTGCAAATACAATGCCAACCAGGCATTGCAATTAATACAACAATAATGCAATTATTTACATATTATTGCTTTGTTATGTAATATTTTTCACACAAAAATGTGTGGTGTCGCGTTCTTCATCAGCGGGGGGTTGGATTTCCGGACAGAGAGGCCGGTGAAAGGATTTCGGGGGAAATCAGTAAATAAAAAAACCTGCCTCGGAAAAGAGACAGGTTTTTATTTGAGAGTGAGCCCGGCAGGAATCGAACCTGCGACCAACGGCTTAAAAGGCCGCTGCTCTACCGGCTGAGCTACGGGCCCTACCCAAAAAGCGACCAAATATAGAAAAAAAAGTCCAATCTGTCAAGCAAAAATCTTTTTCTCTTTTATGAACGAATCTTCTTGATTTTTTTAAAGTTGCCGCCTTCATAACCGGGAAGTTTTCCTTACCCCGGAGGGCCAAATGGCGTCTGTGAAATCGGGGCGGAACAACCGGAAATTTTCTTCGCTGCAAACAAAAAAGCAAAAAGAGGAATGCGCCCCTTTTTTCTTCCCAGGGCGGTCTAACGCTACTCTTTTACGACCCACACTTTAATCTTCACTTCCACTTCTGGATGCAGCTTGATTGGCACTGAGTAAATGCCCAGCGCTTTGATCGGCTCCTCAATCAGAATCTTTTTCCGGTCGATCTCAAAACCTTCCTTTTTCAGACCTTCGGCGATGTCCTGGTTGGTAATCGAACCGAACATCTTGTCGCCTTCGCCCACGCTGACCGGGAAGGTTAAGGAAATGCTCTCCAGCTTTTTGGCTAACAGTTCGGCCTGCTTCTTCTCTTTCGTCAAGCGCACCTGTTTCTGTCGAATCTCTTCCTGCACCATCTTCACAAAATTCGGTTTTGCCGGATAGGCAATCTTTTTCGGAATCAGGTAGTTATTCGCGTACCCACGCTTAACTTCGACTGTATCGCCAATTTTACCCAGGTTTTCGTAATCCTGACGCAATATTACTTTCATTTTTCAAGACCTCTTTTGTTTATCGTTGCCAATAGCTTACCTCGGGATATCGGAGACAAACGGAATCAAAGCCAGATGTCGGGCCCGTTTGATGGCGCGGGCCAACTGCCGCTGGTGCTGAGCGCAATTTCCCGAAGTGCGGCGAGGTACGATTTTCCCCTGTTCAGTCAGAAAACGGACTAGCCGTTTCTCATTGCGAAAATCCACGTAAATATCTCCGTTTTCGCAAAAACGACAAATTCTTTTCCGACGCCCTAACATGTTTTTATTCCTCATTTTTTTCCTTTTCTTCGTTTTGTTCGACTGTGGTTTCCTGGTTCTCTACGGTTTCTTTGGCCGGTGCTTCTTCGGCGGCTTTCTTTTCTTCCGCACTCTCCTTCACCGGTTTTTCCGGAGCCTTGCTCTCCGGCGTTTCCGCCGGTTGGGCCGGTTTGCTTTCCGCCGCGCCAGGTTTGGTTTCTTCACCCGCTTTGGCGGCGTTCTTGGCCCGCTGAATCAGTTCCTTCTTGTCGATGACGTAGGTAAGATACCGCAATACCCGGTCATTCAGCTTGTATTCGGTTTCCAGGGTCTGAGGAATATTCAGGTGACTGTTCGCACTGAATTCAATTTCCACATAGAAACCGTAATTTTTCTTTTTAATGGGATAGGCCAGGCGCCGCTTGCCCCAGCGATCGACTTTCTTGATGATGCCACCGTGATCTTCAATGAGTTGCTGAATGCGGCTGGTTACCGTATCGACTTCATCGGGATTCTGTGAGATATCCACAATGAAGATTGTACTGTACAGATTCTCCATAACGATCCTCCTTTGGTCTTAACGATCCCACCCCTTCGCGGGTGGAATAGGATTCGGGTTACGTGCTTTATTTTTCTTACCCGCAAAAAACGGGCTCAAATATACGCATCAAAATTTGCGAAATCTACCCTCGATTTATTTTTATCCCCGATTTTTTTTATTTCAACAACGGAGCAATCACCAGCGAAACCACCGACATCAATTTGATTAAAATGTTCAAAGAGGGTCCGGCAGTGTCCTTAAATGGATCGCCCACCGTGTCGCCCACCACCGCCGCTTTGTGGGTGTCCGATCCCTTACCGCCGTAAGCTCCGCCCTCGATGTACTTCTTGGCATTGTCCCAGGCGCCACCGGAGTTAGCCATAAAGATAGCCATCAGCACGCCGGTAACCGTTAAACCGGCCAGCAAGCCGCCCAGCATGTATTTGTCGTAAAACCCGAACACTACCGGGATCACCACGGCCAGAACGCCGGGGAGAATCATTTCTTTAATAGCCGCGTGGGTGCTAATATCCACACAACGGGCGTAATCGGCTTTGGCTTTGCCTTCCATCAGGCCGGGGATTTCCCGAAACTGCCGCCGCACCTCTTCAATCATATTGAAGGCCGCTCTTCCCACCGCCCGAATGGCAAATGAGCTGAAGACAAACGGCAACATTCCTCCGATGAACAGACCGGCCATTACTTTGGGATTAGTCACATCGATGGTTTTCACATTGGCGGTTTGCTGGAAGGCGGCAAAGAGGGCCAGCGCCGTTAACGCGGCTGAACCAATGGCAAAACCTTTCCCGATGGCCGCGGTGGTATTTCCAACCGCATCGAGCTTATCGGTGCGCGCCCGAACCTCTTTGGGCAGATGGGCCATTTCGGCGATTCCACCGGCATTGTCGGCAATGGGACCGTAAGCATCCACCGCCAGCTGGATTCCGGTAGTCGCCAGCATCCCCAAGGCGGCAATCGCCACGCCGTACAAACCGGCCGCCATGTACGCCACCACAATCGCAATGGCCAACAGGAAAACCGGCAATCCGGTGCTCATCATTCCCACCGACAAACCGGTAATAATATTCGTAGCGGCTCCGGTCTGGGAATCGCGGGCAATGCCCTGCGCCGGTTTGTGAGACTCGGAGGTAAAATATTCGGTGATTAAACCAATCATGATGCCCACCACCAGACCGCTGATTAAGGCGAAATAAACCCCCAGCGAGGTGTAGGTGGCACCGTTCAGCTGAAAACTTGCGGGAAGCAGCCAGTGAATCACGAAATAGGCGGTCACCGCCAGTAAAATCCCCGCACTGATGGTGCCTTTGTTCAAAGCGGCCTGAGGATTTCCTTCTTCGGACGAGCGGACAAAGAAGGTGCCGAGCAAGGAAACCAGAATGCCCGCGCCGGCTACCATCAGCGGCTGCACCACGGCATTGATGCCAATCAGCGCCCCGATGACCATGGTGCCAATGATGCAACCGACGTAAGACTCAAACAGGTCGGCGCCCATGCCCGCCACATCGCCCACATTATCGCCCACATTATCGGCAATTACGGCGGGATTACGGGGATCGTCCTCGGGAATTCCCGCTTCCACCTTGCCCACCAGGTCGGCGCCCACATCGGCCGCCTTGGTGTAAATTCCGCCTCCCACCCGGGCGAACAGAGCGATGGAGCTGGCGCCCAGACTAAAACCGCTTAAAATAGGTAAGACCACTTCTTTGAGAACAATCTCTTCGGTGCCAAATGCCTGGGTGTAAATGAAGAACAACACACTTAACCCCACAATTCCCAGGCCGACCACCCCCATTCCCATCACCGAACCGCCAGAAAACGCAATTTGCAATGCCGCATTCAGTTTCTCGCGGGCGGCATGGGTGGTTCGCATGTTCGAGGCCGTCGCGACCCGCATTCCAATGTACCCGGCCAGCCCGGAACAGAACGCACCGACCACGAAAGAAATGGCTACCAATCGCACCATTCCTTTATTACCCACTGCCAGCAGAAAAGCCACCACGAAGACAAAAATGGCTAACACCCGGTACTCCCGACGGATGAATGCCATTGCCCCCTCGCGGATATGCCCGCCAATTTCTATCATGGTCTCATTACCCGGATCCTGCCGGTAAATCCACCGCGTCTTCCAAAAAGCGTACAGC
>JAJRXE010000193.1 GCA_024276455.1 Calditrichota bacterium | reverse complement strand
GGTCACCGCGTGGACGTTCTTCACGCCCCGGATTTCCTTAATTTGCGCTACCACATCTTTCACTTTACTGGGTGTAATACGGACCAATGCATATGCGCCGATGCTCATCGAAGTCACCTCCTTTTTTTTACTTTAATATACGAGTTTGCGGGCGGATTGTCAAACTATTCCGCCTCCCCTGTTCCTTTCAGCTTTCGGAAAAACGTGAATCACAAGTAAGAAATTACCGGGATCATGGAATACAAAACCTCAAAGGAACCTTATTCTTCTCATTTCAATTTATTTTTCGTAAATGCCAGGGGAAGCAGTTCTTTTAAAGGGATTTCCTTGCGCTGCCCGGCGGGAGTCTGAAGAATGACGGTAATATCAGGAGCAAAATCCATTAATACCTGCCGGCAGGCACCACAAGGCGGACAGAATTCCTCTTTATTAGAAATTATGTAAATCTTCTTGAATTCCCTTTCTCCTTCCGACAACGCCTTGAAGAGAGCCACTCTCTCGGCACAAATGGTCAGACTGTATGAGCTGCTTTCGATGTTGTGTCCCGTGTAAATTTCTCCCTGTGCAGTTACTAAAACCGCCCCGACTTTAAATCCGGAATATTCGGCGATTGCCGAGTCACGTGCTTCAACTAATTTTTGAAAAATTTCCTTCTCTTCCATCATCTCCATCACCAGTTTAGATAAAAAAGTCCCTCAAAGAAACCTTTGAGGGACTTTAATGTCATTGCAAGGATCAATTATTTCTTACCTTGTTCTTCTAACATTTGCCGGAGTTCTTCCAGCTCCTTCTCGGCCTGTTCGCGCTCGCGTTTCAGGCGTCGCAATTCTTCTTCAATACTGCGGGAACGCTGCCGTTCTCTTAACAGGCTCTCGAAAAAGTCCACTTTAGACTGCACTGTCTTTCCGCCTGCGGCCTTTCCCTTCCCCGAAATCGGCATCAAGGTGAAGTTTAACCCCATGTACATTCGCCAGGAAGGATACATCGGTAAGTTCAACGTTTCCAATGGGAAATCTTTGCTCACCGAACTTAAACGAATATCCAGCCCCAGATCAAAACTCATCCAGGTACGCGGTTTAAACTTAATGGAAGGAGTGAAATAGATGTAATTATCGGTGCTGTAAATGTACTCTGCCGGTTTGGGACTGCTGATAAAACTATTGCCCCACAATTCCAGATTCAGATTGAACAGTTCGGTGGGATAGGCAAAACCAAGACCATATTGCAGTTCCGTCGCGTTTCCTTCGGCCACAATTTTTCTATTCGGATATTCCCACAATGTTTTTCCGGCATCATTATGGTTGTACCAACCCAGATTAGCATGAATACTGAAACTGCGGTCGTGTAAATAAGGATCATTGTAAAAAGAGAACAACCCCATTAAACCGTACTCAAACCCACCGGCCGTATAGGGCTCAAACGCATAATTATAATTAGCTCCCTGGGTCGGAATGCGCACCTTACCCAGAAATCCCACATGAAAACGATTGTTACTCAAACCAAAAGAACCGACCTTCAGATCAATGTAAATATCTTCGGGACTATTGTATTCTTTCTTGGGGTTGTTTAGATCCTGGTAAATTCGGCTCATTACCGTAATATCAAAATTTTCCATAATGCCGTAGGTCAAAAGCATATTGCTTTGAACGACCCAGAGGTTGTAACTGGAGAAATCTTCCGGCTTGTTCTGGCCCAAATATTCGGCCACTTTAGTATAAAAGCGGAGGTTTGTCCGAAGATCTAATCGTCCCGGGTCCAGGGTACTGGCCGTTTGGACGTGTAAGAGATTTTTGCTTCCGAAAGTACCTGCGAGGACAAATACAGGGACTAAAACCAAAATCAAAATCAGCTTGTAGTAGACTGACATGTTAATCCTCCCGCAAATGTTATTTTGGGCTAAAATATTAATAAATTAAATAATTGTCAAGTAATTTATAGTTCATCCTTTCTTATTTCCTGGCGATTCTGGCTAATACAATCACATTCACAATAATGGCAATATCACGCATGATGCCCACAAAACGGCTGAAAATATCCGCCACACTTCCGGAAACAATGATCACATCCCCGGGCTGCAAGGGGACCAGAAGGTCTTTATTTCCTGTCTTAATGAACTCATCGATATTCACGGTAATAATTTCCTGATTTTTCCGAACAATCCGCACATTGTCTAACCGGGCTGTCTTCAGGGGACCTCCTGCAGAGGACAATAAATCGATAATGTTAAACGAACTTGGAATACTGTAAATTCCCGGACGTTGAACATGTCCCCACAAATTGACGTTGATTAACAGGACATCGTTAGCACCTAAAATATATTGAGCCGGACGATCTCCGTATTGGAGCTGCATTTGTTGCTGTGCCTGGTAATTCTGGGCGTACAAACTTTGATATATTAAAAACACACCAACCAGAAAAATCAATCGTTTCATTTTCCGCTACCCACTCTAAATTCCGCCCAAGCCGATTCTGCACCCTGAGAACTTTCGCTCCCCACCACATCAATTCTCCACCGGTACGACGTCCCTGTATCTAAAGGTGAGTTGTAACCTAAGTCGGTTAATTGCCATTCCTGATGGGGTTCATATTCGACAATTTGGCGGAAAGGTTTAGTTAAATAATGATAATTTTCGCCTTTTTTTATTTGAAGTCGGAAAATAAACTCGTGGGGAATATAACTAAAATCCCAGACAAAGGTGGGCTGACGCTCTGAGGGAATGGGACGAACAGGCGACAGGATCGGTCTGCCCACCAGGCTGTAATTCACCGTATCCGAAGGCGGGCCAAACTGTCCCAGATCGTCATAGGCGCGCACGTAATAGTAATAACGGTAAGGTACCCCCACTTTAACGCTATCGTCAATAAAGGTGGTGTCAATAATCCCGTAGTACTTTTCCACCCGGCCAATTTCACCAAAATCCTGATTCGCTTTCTCGCTGCGGTAAATAACGTAACCGGCCAGGCGACGATTCTCCTGGGAATACCATTCCAGATAAATGGCATCTTTTCCGTCCACGGCATCGATGCCGCGCTCCAGACTGTCGTCTTCCGCCGTTTTTGGAACTAAAATCACCTTTTCCGGGGGCGGAACATCGTTGCTGGTGGTGTTGGAACATCCCCAGAGAATCGCCAACAGAACGATTAAGGCAAAAGCAGTTTTAAACCATGTGTTCATACTCAAAACCTTATTAAAGTGCTTACCCGGTGACTGCCTCCCAGTTCATGGCCCCGGAAGGCATAGTCGAATCGGATTCCCCCTAAAATAATCCCTACCCCGGCGGTAAATTGCCCATCGTCGATACCGGTGCGGACCGCCAGCCGGCGAAAATACACAAATTCCATTCCCACATGATGAATGCCATAATATTTATATTCCCACGCGTAGGACAAAAACATTTCGCTTTTCAGCATCGGAAGTGGTTGAAAATAGGCCGCCCCCAAAAACCAGGACCGCTGGATACGATCTTCGTGGCGGGAGTCGGTGGACCAGGTAATTTTTGTATTCCACGCATCCTTCAACGCAAACGCCATGCTAAATTTACCTAAACGTGGATCGCTAAACAAGTCATCAAATCCAAATTTGAACATACCTCCAACATCCAGACCGAATCCGGAAGCACTTTTGTTGAACAGGGACTGGCGAATCAGCTTCAGGTTAACCCCCAGCGGAATTTCGGTGGGAAGGACAAAATATTGCCAACCAAAATCGATATTAACTTTGTAAAGCTTCGCCAGGGTCAAGAAAAACGCATCGTTCACAAAGCTGCTGTAACCCAGGGGCGCATCCGTCAACACCGTTCCCAGTTCCTGGAGCTCCTGCCAGGTCTCCGCATTGGTGCTTTCCTCAATTCGCTTCCAGTAGCCGTTGGGGCCATATTCGGTTAAATTTCGGGAGTCGAACTGGGGAATATCGTTCACACTCAGCCGGATCCAGTTTAACGACAGCGCGGTTCCCCCGTAAAGCGGCTTGGTAAATCCAAGATAATGATGATTTTCCAGCGATTTGAATAAAGAGGCGTACATTCCGGAAACTTCCATCTGCATCAAGGTTGCCGCCCCAGCGGGATTCCAATAAAAGGCGGTTCCATCATCGGCGATGGCTACATAAGCACCCCCCATTCCCATAGCCCGGGCACCCACTCCTAATTCCAAAAAGGAGGCCGCATATTTGGTTTCCTGCCCATTTGCGTAACTAAGGAACAGTAAAAATCCGACGGCCACATATGTCGTAAATTTTCTCATACGGATCATCTCAGCTTCGCCACTTTCAGGATTTCTTCTTTTACCTCGCCCTGATATTTTGCTCGAATCAAGGCAAAATACACCCCGTTTGCCACCTCGTTGCCCTCGTCATCGGTTCCGTCCCAAATTAACTCGTTGTACCCACTGGAGCGGGCGCCAAACGGTTGATTAATGGTGTTAATATCGTTCCGGATGCGTTTTATTAAACGCCCGGACACCGTAAAAATCCGAATTTCCAGATCGTCCAGGACATCGGGGCTTACGTAATAAGAAAAAATGGTGAAATCGCTGAAGGGATTGGGGTAATTTCCGAAAACGTGCAAATCGAACTCGTTGCTCACCAGCAGGGTGTACTCTTCGCGGGTGTAATTTCCGTTCACATCTCTCGCCTCAACCGTTAAGGTGTGTTGCCCTTCCTCCAGCTCGGGATAGGCTTTAATCCCGATGATTTTCGACTGACTTACGGAATCAGGAATAAACACCTTGTCACGGGGAATTTCCACTTCGTCTATTTTTAACACAATCTGGTTACGGAGAATATTCAACCCACTCTCGTCTTCCAGAACAATGTTTAATTCCGGATTAGCCGAGACCTGGGACTTCCGTCGCAGCGGCCGCCCATCCACGGTTAACCGGATTTGGGGCGGATTGTCGTCGGCAGAGGTAAATACGCCAAACAACCCATCGAATTTAACGTTCGCGCGTAAAACATGGCGGAGACTGTCTATGGCCGCCGGCTCCCGCAGCCAGGCCTGGGTCCGAACATCCCAGCGGTACAACTTTAATAATCGGTGAGCGACACCGTGCCTTCGAACCCAGTCCGCACTGTAACCAATCTGAACGCTCATGGGTTGGGTTAACGAGACCGTCCGGTTATGGAACCACACATCCACCACCTGGAGCGGCGCTCCGTCGGCGAGCGGAACCGGAGTCAATCCCGGTTGCAATTTTTCTTCCAGCAAAGATTGCAGCTCGAACGTCAATGCGGTAGAGGAATTCAAAGCGGCCGGTGGTATCCAGAGGGAATGCTGATTTCCCAGCATCAAGGTGGCGTTGCGGACTCCGTCGTAGGTGGTGCCAAGTTGCTGCGACGCGTTGAAAATCACCACCGGTATTCTGGCGCTGTCCAGATTATTAAAGCGATTGAAATCGGGATTGCTGTGTTGTCGATCCAAAGCGGCATAAATGAAAAAGTTTGACTGATTCAACGGAAAGGGAAAATCCAGAACGAGGGTGGTGCTGTCCCGCGGACCAATGTTCACCGTCTGCTCGGCAAAGGGACGATTGTTCCGAAAGTCGTCATAGCCGTTGTAGAGAGCCAGCGGCACTTTCTCGGCGGGAACATCCCCATGATTACCGACGCTTAAAATAAACTTAACCTGTTCCTCGCCTCCCAGGCGGAAGGAGCCAGGATAAATAAACGGATCAGGACGATCTTCCACTACCCGGTAGGATTGGTCCATAAAGCGGTGGGTCTCACCGCTGTCGTCGGTTACGTACACGTAGAAATTAATAACCGCCAGCGAATAAGTCGGAGGAATTTTCCGGGTGGTCCGATAGAGATTCTCCCCAACCTTTTCGGTGGCAATGTGCATGGTGTCGTTGGGCAGAATGGCAATAACCTCAACTTTCTGAACCCCGGCGGCACTTTGCACGACCAATTCCAACGACACGCTATCTTCGGCATTGGGTTGGGGCGGGATTACCCGAATGGAATCGACGATGGAATAATCAATCCCGATTTGCTTCACCCCGGAAGCGCTTTCCTCCGAATTGGCCAGATATACCCGTACATAGCCAATTCCCTTGGGAAAATCTGCCGGTAGAGGGATTTGAAAACTTTGCTGCGGACCGAAAAGCGTAATGGGTAAACGGTTGACCACTTCGTTTTTGTAATTGGCCAACTCCAGATATCCTTCCCCGCTGGAAAAAGGTGCCGCGACCTGCACGCTCAAGGTGTCTCCGGCCTGGGCCAACGGGTTTTCCACTTCCACATTAACCCGCTGCTCCGGGTAGATCAGATGTAAATAGGGATCTCCCAATAAATTGTACTGGTGAACCATATCGTACTTTAAAAAAGAATGCCCCCAGTTGTATCCCGGCACAATGGTGTCGTTAATTACATATTCCGCATTCACAAAATAGTCAATTTTTCCCATGGTCACGGCCTGTCCAATGGTAGTTCCCGGAACAAACAATTCGCGCATTACATTCCAGAGCATGGCATAATCGTTGGCCAACCACCCCAGCCCGGAAGAGGCAAACACTCCAATGGCGCCTTTTTCGTAAGCCAGCAGTAGACGCTGGGCTAAACCGGGATTACCGGGATTATCGAAGGCACCGGTAAAGCAGGTCATGCTGGCAATGAAAGGATACTTTCCTTTATTATTCAAACGGTTCACATCTTCCAGATTAAACAATTGCTTATCCGCCCAAATAGCTCCCCCGCCATGCCCTAAAAAGGTCATAAAATTGACCCCTTCGTCGAAGTACTCAATCAAATCCGTGGTACTGCCAAAATTGGGATCGTAATCCAGGTTCGGATCGGCTACGATGTTCAACTTGAAGGAGGAGTACGTTTTGGGAAGCAACATGTCAATAATTCGCTGGTTCTGCGTACGAAAAGCCGGTTTTTTGCGCTTGGGGAAAATATTACCCAATTCATAAGTATTGGCATCGTTCCCGCTGATGAAAAGACTCTGGTTACGCCAGGGGCCCGGTGCAGGATTTTGCTCATATTCTTTGATCTTGGCAATGTAACTGGTGACCTCGCTGTTGGTGGCCGCCGGAATGCGGCCCACAAAAACGTCGGGGATGTAATCGTCTCCGGCAATTAAGCTGTAGGGAAAATCCGTGGCGACCGCCCCAAATTTGTAAGTCTGAAAGAAAAAAGTGGGAACAAAATCTTCGTGCACCACATCGGCCGTTTTGTAATCGTAGTTAGCGTCCCCAAATAATACCACATATTTGAGACGGTGCGTGCGATCCCAGTTGTAGAAAGCATATTTCAAAAACCGCTGGATGGCCAGAGGCGATTTTATGCCGTAATTGAATTCATCGTAAATATCCTGCACGTTTACTACCGTAACGGCAAGACCTTGCGAGCGGCGATATTCGGCCAACTCCTCCACCCGCTGACGAAATTTCTGGTGAGTAATAATCAAATAATCCGCGGCATTGGTCGGATCCTTCAGAGTACGTTGAGGATGTTCCGGATCGAACGGCTCTTCCACTTCAATCCGTTCCGGTTTTAACTTCAAGTCAGGGGTCAGGGCAATGTACTCAATATCATCTCCGCGCACATTGTCCTGAAAGGTAATTTTGTACAACCGGTGTTTCTCATCGCCCTGGAAGGTTAGATCGTAATTAATAATCTTGCTAATACCCTTTTTGTACACCTCAATATCCGGGCGGGTGAACCCCTCGATCTCAAATTGGAACAGGTCGTTGTTCGGGAAATAAATAATGGAAGGACGCCGGAACTCAATGTAATCATGGTAAGCACGGTATTGACGATCGTAGGTAATATCTGCCCAGTTGAAAAGGATGTAATCGCTGGCCACGTTGGGCGGCAATTCCGGCATCTGGATTTCGAGAGTATTTTCCCCGTGTGCCAGGTCCAGTGTCCGGATGGTGGAATTCTGGTAATTGTCCAGCGTAAAGACGTCCTGGTTAAACCAACTATTGCCGCTGGAACCCACCAATCGATTGTTTAACCAGACCATGACTTTATGCGGCTTGTTGGTGTAGGATTTCCCGGCAAACACCGCTTTTACGTACACCGGATTAAAAGAGGCGGAATCGGGGTAAATCAGATCGAATTTGTAGGCTTTTTTCCCGATTGCCTGAACACCGGAATCGAAAAACCAGAGGTCCCGGGTGTAGGACATTCGATGGGTACTGCCAAACCCAAAACGCTCAAAAAATTTATTTTCCTCCAGATGCAGGGTGTAACGATAAAAAGGTGCGGCATTGTAACGGGCCGGGTTAGTTTCCACAATGGCACCGCTCTCTTCCACCATACGAATACCGGGTTTGCCGCCCCAGCTTAACCAGTACACATTCTCATCTGTAAACGGATCCACATACAAATCGGGATATTTATCCAGAAAGGTTTTTTCGTTTTTCTCTCCCCAGAATTCAATATAATCTTCCGGGTCGAAAGTTAAATCCTGTTCTCCGGAAATGAGGATCGGCACCTCTTTTCCCCGGTTGGTCAGGCGGAGCGTCTGGGGGTTAATCTGAGAAATGTCCACATTGGCATCCAGCAAATCCTGTCCGGTAACCCGGTAAATACCTTTCTGCCGGACAAAAAATTTAACGCCTTTTACCACATAAGCGCTCGAGTGCTCCGGAAGCACCACCTCTTTCTTACTGATGGTTCCGAATAAATTGACCTGATCTTTGTTCAGGACAAAATTGCGCACCAATTCCAGCTCATCCTTATTCGCCAGTGTTACAGGGGCTTTGTTCAAAGCCGGAAGGGCAAAATTAATGCGCAGCCGCAAGCTGCGGTACACCAGAAGTCCCTCAGCCGTTACCTGCACAGGGAAAATTTTTAAACCGACCACGTGGAAATCGCGAAAAAGACCTTGCTCGTCCAGCGAGACAACCCGGGCGGGAAAGGGAAGCGGTGGCGATTCGATCGGCGCATCTTCCAGATTCGGATCCCGGTAAATCACCGGACGGAGACCGGGGAAAAAGTCTTTTTGCGCTTCCAAAATCTCCCAGGAAATCGGACCATCCGGAGCCACCAGAACCCGTGAGAAAACCGGCACTAACGGCGCGCCGTGAAGGAAATTGTTCAACAAGCCCGGCATTTCAACCAGCACCGGGGAACCATCCTGCCCGGTTTTTTCCAATTCCGGAGCCGGAAAATTTAAACGGATAATTAAATAACGGGAATTTTGTTCTTCGATCTGGTAAAGCGGGGCTTGCCCGGCAAACAACAACTGACCAATGGTTAAGAACAATAAAACAAAACTTTTATGAAAAAACCGCATTCTCATTATCACCCTTTGTCCACTCGTTAACAACAACGAATCCTCATTGTATAAAAAAAACCGATTGTGTGCGTGAACAGCTCACAAATACCCAAATCTTTTTTTAAATACTCCGGAAAATCCCTTCGCCGCGCCGAGCCACCCCGGCTCCTTGTTCAAACTTCCTCTCCCCATTTCAGAATGTCGGACAGGCTGCGTTTGCGGGGTTTCTCGGTGGAGAAGGCCTCCATCAGCCGTTTCCGCAGACCTTCCTCGGTTAATCCCCGGGTAAGCACGCCCTGTTCCGCCATGGAAATCGTTCCGGTTTCCTCACTCACCACCAGCACAATCGCATCAGACTGTTCCGAGAGCCCCAGAGCCGCCCGGTGGCGCATCCCTAAACTGGGATCCAGTTTGGGATTCTCCGTTAACGGTAACTGGCATTTTGCGGCGACAATCACGTCGTTTTGAATTACGATGGCGCCGTCGTGCAAGGGCGAACGGGGATTAAAAATGGACAGAATCAGCGCTTTGCTCACCTGCGCCTGCAAAGGAATGCCGGTTTCCACAATACTGCGCAGGCCGGTGTCGCGAATCAACACAATCAGTGCCCCAAAGTTCTTTCGGGACAACTCGCCGATGGCGCTGATCACATCGTCCACAAAGCGGGTAGGCGACACCTGCACAATTTTTCGCAGAATGGGATTCTGCCCCAGGTACAACAGCATGCGGCGGAATTCCGGCTGGAAGACAATGACGAAAGCAATCACCCAGACGGTTTTTAAGGTGGAGAAAATCCAGATGCTGCCACTCATATTCAACACCTCGGCAATTACCGAGAGGAGAATAATAAACAGCAACCCAATCATCATCCGGGCCGCCATACTCCCCCGGAGAAACTCGTACACCTTGTAGAAGATGTAAGCAACCAGGGCAATGTCTAATATGTCGATTACGGTAAACGGTAAAAAACCGATTTTGAACAACATGATTCACCCTCTCTGGGTAGAATTATCGAATCCGTCCTTACTTTCTTTACCACCGAGATGCTGAAAAATATCCCTAAAATTTGCGATTTTTCAATATTTACAATGAATTAAGCCTTTTTTAACTGCACGGCCCGCGCCACCAGCACCGCTTCCCGCACCTGGCGGACATCGTGGACCCGGAAAATATCGGCTCCGAATATTTCTCCCACTGCACAGGCAGCCAGCGTGCCGGCTAATCGCTCCTGCGGAGGCCGATCCAGCAGATTCCCGAGGAAGGATTTTCGGGAAGGACCCAGCAAAACGGGACACCCCAGTCCGCGAAATTCCTCCAGACGGCGAATCAGCTCGAAATTGTCTTCCCAGCGCTTACCGAATCCGATCCCGGGATCGACAATGGTTTGTTCAATTCCCTGCTGGCGGGCGAATTCCACCTGCCGCCAGAGGAATTCGTACACTTCTTCCATTAAATTGCGATAGTCCGGATTTTTCTGCATGTTTTTGGGGGTGCCTTTGATGTGCATCAGAATTACCGGCACCCCCGCCCGAGCCACTACAGAAGCCATGGCCGGATCGAAAGTGAGTCCGCTGATGTCGTTCACCAGGTCTGCGCCCTCCTGTAAGGCCCTTCGAGCGATCTCCGCTTTGTAGGTGTCCACCGAAATCGGGATGTTACTCTGGCGACGAATATTTCGCAACACCGGTTGAATCCGTTGCCATTCCTCCTCCAGCGGTACCGGTTCGGCCCCCGGCCGGGTCGATTCCGCCCCAATATCTATGATATCCGCCCCCTCGGCTACCATTTCCAGAGCATGCTCTACCGCCCGCTCAGCCGCTAGATATTTGCCGCCGTCGGAAAAAGAATCGGGGGTAACGTTTAGAATACCCATAATCAACGGGCGATTTACCACCAGCTTGCCAGACGGAAGCGTCAACTCCCACTCGCGGGTTAAAAAGCGCTGGCGGAAATCGGCCAGCTCCGCTGCAAATTTTTTTAAAACAGCGGACCTCCCGGCAAATTCTTCCAACGATCTCACCTGTTTCCAGTGGTAAAACGAGAGAATCAGGACCTCTTTTCCCCGCCAACAGGCAAGTTTTTCCTGCTCCGCCCAGCCAACGATTTCTCCCAATTCCGCCGCGGAGAAGCGGAAAAATTTAAAGGTCAGGGCAGGATTTCCAAGTTCCCGAATATCTTCTTCGAGCACGGTGGGAACCAATTCCCGCACCTCTTCAACCAGATCGTGGAGCAAACTCGAGCGCAAGAGTCGGATCATGGGCTCTCTCTTATTGTGGTTTCTCTCCCAGTGCCTCCAGGCATTCTTGAATCCCCTTCATGGCCTGGTAGGCGTAAAAATCGTTCTCACCAGTTTTATGGGCCACCCGGTAACGAAAGTACTCCAGGGCTTTGCGGTAATCGCCCCGCTCTTTGTAAATGGCCCCCATGTAAATGTAAGCATCCTTGTAGTCTGCCAAATCGATGGCTCGTTGAAAATACGTCTCCGCCTGATCGTATTTTTCCCATTCAAAATAGAGCACCCCGAGATTGTACTGGATCAGAGCGCTGTTCGGCTGCAGGCTGTCTGCCCGGGAGAAACAATTCAGAGCCTCCGCCCGCATGGCAGCCCGGGCATACAGCTGTCCCAGCATTAACCAAATGCGGTAAGAATAGGGGTTGATTTGCAGGTAACGCCGCAGCAGACTTTCGGCCTTTTTAGGCGGGGCCGTAAAGGTGGGATTTCCCACCAGAATTTTCTCGCTCCACTTAACTAACACATCCTCTTCCAGCGGCCAATAAATCAGGATGCGCTGGTAAATTTCCTGGGCATGGGCAAAGCCGAATTCCCGGTAACGCGAGGGATGTAAAAAACTCAAATTCAACAGGGCATCGATGTTGAAGGGATTGTCCACCAGCATTTTCTTGAGGAAAATCTCTGCCTTTCCATAATCTTCTTCCCACAGGTAGCTTTCTGCCACCAGAAGATTAGTCATGGTGGAATCCCGGTTGGCGGATTGCAGATCTTGCAGCAGCGCGTTGCGCACCTGGCGCAGGTTTTTCTTCCAGGCAGGTAATTCGGGTGCAAAGGGATTGTCTTTTTTTCGCTTTAAGCGCTCCTCGGCAATCAACTTCACCCGACAATAATTCAGCCAACGCTGGTAAGTGGGGTCGTCGCTGCGACGGGTCAGCTCTTCGAACAGGTGCTGGCTGCGAGAATAATCCCGGCGGTGGAAAGCCCGTTTGGCCAGAATAAAGAGACTGTCCGTAGCCTGGAAAGACCGGATAGAGGCGGCAGAACGCAGCGGAAAATCACGGCCGAATTGTTCTTCCAGCCAGCGGTAGAATGTTCCCAATTGGTTTAACTGAAAAGTACCGGAGGCTTTTCGTTTGACCTTGCCGGAAGGATATTCTTTTAGCACCAGCGCAGCTTCGAATCCCTCCCCCTGGCGGCGCAATGTTCCTTCCAAAACCCTTCTAACCGGAACCCCCTGGAGCAGCCGCTGACGAAAATGCGGATTGGTCAGTGAGTCCTCCGGCTCAACCCGGTACAACCAGTAATAGGGAGCAAAAAAGTGTTTGGCGTCCAGGTACGGTTTAACCTGGTACGACACCAGGTCGGTGAGGTATTCCCCCAGCCAATTTTCGGGCGTGTCGGATTGAAACACGGCCACCGAATAACGCCGGTAAACGGTTTCCGGAGGATATTTGAACCAGAGCGCCCCGTAAATCAGCGTCAGCAAGACAAAACAGATAATCAGCCAGCGAATTAAATGTCGGCGGGTAAACAATTCGTTCACCCGGTAAATAAAAAACAAAATGCCGAACACTACCCCTACCACCATCAGGTAGAGGAAAAAACCGCCCGGCACGTTTCCCGATAAAAAATCGATCCATTCTTTCATGTTTTCTGATTCCGCCTTTCAGCTTATTGTGTTCCGTGTTTCCCCCTCAACAAACATTGAAGCGACTTCGCCCGGTAAAGAGAAGGGTTTAAATTAAACCTACCGGCAAGAAAATTCAAAAGGAAAATCAACGATTTGCAGGAAATAGAGTTTCAGCGAAGGATCGCTCAAGATTGAAACAAACTGGTTAAGCGCACCCGGTCCAGCGAAATCTCCCCCCGAATGGCCTGGGTTACCGTACGCACAGTGTCTTTTTTACTTCCGCGCATGCTCACACACAGTTGCTGCGCTTCGACCACCACCAAAACCCCCTGGGGCTGGAGGTGTTCCATCACCGCATCGGCAATTTGCTGGGTCATGCGTTCCTGAATTTGCAAGCGGCGCGCAAACACATCCACCAGGCGGGTGAGAGAGGAGAAACCGGTCACCCGGTTATTTTTGGGGATGTAAGCCAGATGCACCTTCCCGAAGAAGGGCAACAAATGATGTTCGCAGAGGGAATAAAAAGGGATATCTTTCACCAGAATCATATCGCCGCCCACCTCCTCGGCAAAACCGGCTTCCAGCTGCGGCTGCTGTTCCATTCCCTCGAGCAACTCTTTTAACATTTCGGCCACCCGCTGGGGAGTGTCCTGCAGCCCTTCTCGGCGGAGGTCTTCGCCCACCCCTTCCAAAACCAGACGAACCCCCCGGGCGATTTTTTCCAAGTCCATCTTTTTCCTCCCCTGCCACTGATTGCTTACCATCGGGTTAGAGGTAGCCCTTTTACCTTTTGCGGCAGGACACCTTTTCGACGCTAAGAGAATCGGTATGCCGCCCGAAACACCCCTTTTGCCGCGGACTGTTACTTCTCCGGCGTTTCGTCCGGTGTTTCGGGTGCCGATTTTTTAACCCGACTGGCTTTTCGAACCGGGTCGGATTTAGCTTTTGCAGCCGGAGCTTTCTTTGCAGCAGCCTTGGTTTCCTCGGCCGGCGCCTCCGCCACCTCTTCCACCGTTTCCACTTCCAACACCGTTCCCTTCGGAGCGGTTTTCGAAGCCTTTTTGCTGGAACGGGACGCCGTATCGTAGATTTTCTGGGGCAATTCTTTGCCTTCCAGAATCAAATCGATTTCCTGCCCGTCCAGGATTTCCCGTTCTAACAGGGCTTTGGCCAGGCGGTGGAGCTTGTCGATGTTCTCGCTCAACAACTTTTCCACCCGTTTCTCGGTTTCGGTAATAATGCGGCGCACTTCGGCATCAATTTCCTGAGCGGTTTTCTCGCTGTAATCGCGATGGCGGGCGATTTCGCGTCCCAGAAAAATCTCTTCGTCTTTTTTCCCAAAAGTCACCGGTCCCAGGCGGTCGCTCATTCCCCATTCACACACCATTTTCCGCGCCAGCTCGGTGGCCCGTTCGATGTCGTTTCCGGCGCCGGTGGTCAACTGTTTCAGAACTAATTTTTCCGCCACCCGGCCACCCAGCAAATGGGCCAGCATGGTTTCGCAGTACTGTTTGGTGTAGTTGTG
>JAJRXE010000192.1 GCA_024276455.1 Calditrichota bacterium | reverse complement strand
GAACATGAGGTGCTCCAGGAAATGGGCAATCCCGTTTTTCTCCGGAGGCTCATGGCGGGTGCCGGCTTTCACCCACACCCCAATGGAAATCGACCGAACAAACGGAATCCGTTCGCTCACCACTGTTAACCCGTTGGGAAGGATAGTTTTATTGTATTCCGAAAGCACCATGTTGATTCCATTCTGTTTAAAATAACGGCCAAAATTAACACCAAAACATCCGGAATTCAAATGTAGGAAATTAATTTCAACACCGCTTGAACCGGCAATCCAGGGCGGCAAATTTCCAACCTTTTCCGGGAGAAAAAACGTCCCCCTCCACGGCAGGTTCGATTACGAGCGACTGCAACATGGCGCCGGCAACTCCTTTGCGGAGACGGGCTGCCCGGGAAATTAGCACCAAAACTCGCTCTTACCGGTGTGAGGCGATTTTCGACCGAAACAAAAAAGGGGCGTTTCGCCCCTTTTTTATGTTCAGTCTTTCTTTTCGTGACGCTGTTTTTCCCGACTGCGTCGCCGGAGGTATTCTTTGTGACTGAGGTTGTAGCGATTGTCTTTGTCGATTTCTTTCAACACCACATGAATTTTATCGCCCACTTTCACCACATCGGTCACCTGAGCCACCCGTCGCAGATCCAATTCCGAGATGTGAATCAGGCCCTCTTTTCCGGGCATGAATTCCGCAAAGGCACCGAAATTCATAATCTTCTTCACAGTCGCTTCGTAAACTTTTCCTACCTCCGGTTCCTGAATAATCTCTTCGATCATCTGGCGAGCTTTGTTCGCCATTTCCATATCCGGAGAGGCAATAATGGTATGTCCGGAATCGTCGATGTCGATTTTCACACCGGTTTGCTCAATGATGCCGCGAATCACTTTACCGGACGGACCAATGACCTCGCCGATTTTATCGGTGGGAATCATTAACGAAATAATTCGCGGAGCGTACGGCGAGATGTCGTCGCGCGGACGGTCGATGGTCTGTTCCATGATGTCCAGAATTTTCATGCGGGCCTTTTTGGCTCGTTCCAGCGCCTCAGCCATAATCTCGAAGCTCAGGCCCTTGATCTTAATATCCATCTGGAAAGCAGTGATGCCTTCCCGCGTTCCGGCCACCTTGAAGTCCATATCGCCGAGGTGATCTTCGTCCCCTAAAATATCGGTCAGAATGCGGACTTCCTCGCCTTCCTTGATCAATCCCATAGCGATGCCGGCCACATGGCATTTTACCGGCACACCGGCGTCCATTAAACTCAGAGAGCCGGAGCACACCGTGGCCATGGAGGAAGAACCGTTTGATTCCAGAATATCGGAGACGATGCGAATGGTGTAAGGGAAGGAATCCTCGGAAGGAAGCACCGGTTTCAGCGCCCGCTCGGCCAGGTTGCCGTGTCCGATTTCCCGACGACCGGGTCCCCGGTAGGGACGAACCTCGCCCACGCTAAAGGGCGGAAAGTTGTAGTGCAGCATGTAACTTTTACTGGTTTCGCCTTCCAGGCTTTCCACAATCTGTTCATCGATTTTGGTTCCCAAGGTGGTAACACCCAGACTCTGGGTTTGTCCGCGAGTAAAGAGAGCGGAACCGTGCGCCCGGGGCAATACACCGATTTCGCAGGTAATCGGACGGATATCGTCCATGCCGCGCCCGTCCAACCGGCGGTTTTCTTTTACAATCATTTCCCGCACCAGTTCCTTCTCGATATCGTGAAACATCTCTTTGACGGAAGCATGGTAGGGTTCGTATTCTTCGCCCAACTCTTCCAGCAAGGCTTCCTGAATTTCTTTCAGACGGGCACGTCGCTCCTGCTTTTCCTGAATTTGAATGGCCTCGCGGATTTTGTCTCGCACCAGTTCGTCCACCCGAGCCGGTAAATCTTCCGGTAATTCCGGTAAAACCACTTCGCGCTTGGTCGGTGCCACCTCGGCAATGACTTCTTTCTGCAGGGCAATAATTTCTTTAATGTATTGGTGTCCGAACTTCAGAGCCTCCAGCATGACTTCTTCGCCGATTTCGCTGGCTTCGCCTTCGACCATGAGAATGGAATCTTCCGAACCGGCAATCACCAGCTCCAGCTCGCTTTCCTCCAGCTGAGAGAAAGTAGGGTTAATAATGAATTCGTCCCCAATCTTGCCCACCCGCACCGAGGCGATGGGGCCTTCAAACGGGATGTCGGAGATGGACAACTCCAGGGAAGCTCCAATAGCTCCCAACACATCGGCGTCGTTTTCCTGGTCGCTACTAATCACGAACACCGAAATCTGGGTGTCGTTTTTAAATCCTTCCGGAAAAAGCGGTCGGATGGGACGATCGATTAAGCGGGCGCTTAAGATTTCCTTCTCGCTGGGACGCCCTTCCCGCTTGAAAAATCCGCCGGGAATTTTACCGGCCGCGTAGGTGCGCTCCTGATATTCCACCGAAAGCGGGAAAAAATCAATGTCTTCCCGGATTTCGTCCTTACAAACAGCGGCAACCAATACCATCGTTTCGCCGTACTGCACCACCGCTGCGCCATTTGCCTGGCGAGCCATTCGACCGATCTCCAGGGAGAGAGTCCGTCCGCCAATTTCTTTTTCTTTTTTGATCACCATAAACCAATCTTACCTTTCACGTTAACGTCGTAGTCCGAGTTCTTTAATTAAACTACGATACCGATTAATATCTTTGCGAATGAGATAGTTCAACAGACGGCGCCGTTGCCCCACCAATTTTAACAAACCGCGACGGGAATGATGATCCTTGGGATGCCGTTTCAGGTGTTCCGTCAGATCAACAATTCGCCGGGTAATAAGGGCAATCTGCACTTCCGTTTGACCGGAATTATTGGCCCGTCCGCCAAACTTCTCAATCAGCGCTTGTTTCTCTTCCTTCGTCAGGGTCATTTGTTCCTCCAGTTAAATTAAATATTTTCACAAATTTCTTTGTCTGCCAACAACTGCTTTTTCAACTCTGCTAACGACTGGAACTTTCGTTCTTCGCGGATAAACTTCTTAAATTCCACGATTAATTCTTCGCCGTAAATCGAACCGCGAAAGTTAATTATATGAATTTCTAAAGTCAAGGGATCAAAATTAAAGGTCGGTCGGTGCCCGATGTTCATCATTCCCCGGTAACGCTCTCCTCGCAGCCGCACATCCACCGCGTAAACTCCTGGTCGCGGAATTAAACGGTCGGGGTGATTTAAGCGAATATTGGCGGTGGGGAATCCCAACTCTCGGCCCCGTCCCTTTCCCTGGACGACCTTCCCACGCAGGGAATAGGGACGTCCCAACATTTTATTGGCCATCTCAATTTGACCCTTTTGAAGAAACCGCCGAATCTGAGTGCTGCTAACCGCCAGACCGTCTAAATAATACGGTTCTACCACTTCCACTTCAAAGCCCAGTTCCTGCCCCAGTTTCCGTAACGTTTCGGGATTTCCTTCCCGGTTGCGACCAAATGCGTGGTCGTAGCCGATGACCATGGCTTTGACGTGCAACTTTTCCCGCAAAATGCGAGTCACAAATTCCCGGTAAGGGGTGCGGGCAAATTCCCGGTCGAAAGGAATAACCAATACCGCCGGGACACCCAGTTTTTCCAGAATTTCCAGTTTTTCTTCCAGGGTGGTGAGCAGCTCGATTTTTTTACCATGCTTGGGTCCCACCACCAGTTGGGGATGAGGGTAAAAGGTAACCAGTACTTCCAGATACCCTTTTTCTTTAGCCTTCCGGCTTAAAGCCTGTAAAACTTTTTGGTGCCCCAGATGCAATCCGTCAAACGTTCCCACCGTCACCGCCGTGGGTTCGGCGATGTCTATTTCCGCCAGATTACGAAATACCTTCATCGACAATCAACGTTTCCCCATTCTTTTTCAAATTCGGTCAGATCCAGCGCCGTTTCGAGGGTAAAACCACCGATGCGCGTGCGAATTAAGGAGTTCAGGAATCCCACCGTTCCCAATTCCCGGGCGATATCGGCGCCCAGGGTGCGAATGTAGGTTCCCCGACCACAGACGGTACGGAAACGGATGGCTGGGGGAGCAAAGTCCAGCACTTCCAACTGGTAAATTTCAACGGTTTTAAAACTGGGGGGGATTTCTTTTCCCTGGCGGGCTAATTCGTAACGCCGCCGACCGTTAATCCGTGCCGCCGCAAAGTCGGGAATCCGCTGCTGAATGCGCCCCACAAACTTCTGCAACACCTCTTCAAGGGCTTCCACCGTAAACGCTGGTACCGGTTGTTCTTCCACCACCCGGCCGGTCACATCCATCGTATCGGTCGCCCGTCCCAGCACCAATTCCGCCACATATTCTTTCGGCTCGTCCATTAAAAGCGAAATTTTTTTGGTGGCTTTTCCAATGGCCACCAACAACACGCCGGTCGCAAAAGGATCGAGCGTACCGGCATGGCCCACCTTGCGAATCTTAGTGATGCGGCGAATTTTCCGTACCACATCAAAAGAAGTCCAGTTGCGGGGTTTATTAATATTTGCCAGATAACCGCCACTCCAGGCCTGCAGCGCTTTATTTGTCAACACCGCTTCCATCCCGTTTATTCTTTGGTTTCTTCCGTCTTCTCTTGTTTGATTTTCTTCAGCAACTCTTCGATGTGCATGGAATAATCCAGGGTGTCGTCGTAGAAGAATCGCAATTCGGGAATAAAGCGCAATTTCAGGTGCGGCGCCATTTCGCTGCGAATAAAATTCTTGGCGCTTTCCAGCATCTGATGGGCTTGCTCTTTCTCCTTTTCACCGCCCATAACGGTGTAATACACCGAGGCAATCCGGAGATCGCCCGACATTTTCACATGGGTAATGGTTACCATTCCTTTGCGGGGATCTTTCACCTTCAGGGCTAAAATCTGACTCACCTGCCGTTTAATCTGATCTCCTATTTTGCGCTGTCGAACCGTCTCTCCACCCATCGTTCATTCCCTGTTTTAAATAAATTCGAACAGGTAATCGAGCACCTGCACTTCGTGATTATCTTCGATCAAAGAAAAAACCCGATCCATATTTTGTTGAATGAAATTGTAGTCTGTGCCTACCTGCACAATTCCCAGGCGAGCCCGCTGCCACTTATCCTGAAAATCCACTTCCGAGATGGACACATTGTACTTGTTGCGAATCCGGTCTTTAATTCCCTTTACCACCATCCGTTTCTCTTTCAGATTCCCCGCCCCCGGCAGATACAAATCCACCGTTAATAGACCAATAATGAGTTGCATGAGTTCGTTTAATCTATCGGTTATTCCAGCGTTTTCCTTTCCTGAATAATCTCGAACGCCTCAATGTGGTCGCCCACTTTAATGTCGTTGTAATTCTCAATCATCAGCCCACATTCGTAGCCGGCCTGCACTTCCCGGACGTCTTCTTTAAAACGCTTTAGGGAGGCTAATTTTCCTTCGTAAATTTCCACATCGTTGCGGATTAAACGCACCATGCTGTTGCGGGTAATTTTCCCCTTCAACACGTAGCAACCCGCCACCGTGCCCACCCGGGAAATTTTGAACACTTCGCGGACTTCCGCCAGACCCAGTACTTGCTCGCGTTCCACCGGTTCCAGCATTCCTTCCAGGGCTTTCTTCACATCGTCGATGGCGTCGTAAATAACCTTGTAGAGGCGGATTTCCACCTTTTCCCGTTCGGCCAATTCTTTGGCTTTGAGGGTGGGTCGCACATGGAAACCAATAATAATGGCTTTGGAAGCGCCTGCCAGCATGACATCGGACTCCGAAATCGGGCCGACCGCCCGGCGAATCACTTTCACCGCCACTTCGTCTGTAGAGAGTTTCAGCAGGGCGTCGGTAAGCGCCTGCGCGGAACCGTCCACGTCCGCCTTGACCAGCAGATTCAACTCCTTCACTTCGCCTTCCAGAATCTGGCGCGAGATGTCGTCCAGGGTCATTAGATGCACCTGGCGCAAATCCTGTTCCCGTTTTAACTGCTGGCGTTTCAGGGCAATTTCACGGGCTTCCTTTTCGTCTCGCATCACAATGAAACGGTCGCCGGCCTCGGGCACCCCCACGGCCCCCAATACCTGCACCGGGAAGGCTGGTCCGGCCTCCTTAACCCGCTGATTGCGCTCATTCAGCAAAGCCCGTACTTTCCCCCAGTATTGTCCCACCAGGAAGGGATCGCCCACCCGCAGGGTTCCTTGCTGAACCAACACGGTGGCTACCGGTCCTTTCCCTTTGTCCAGACGGGATTCGATGACTACTCCGGTGGCGCGTTTTTTGGGATTTGCTTTCAGGTCCAGCAATTCGGCTTCCAGCAAAATTTTCTCCAGCAGTTCCTGAATCCCCTGACCGGTTTTGGCCGAAACCTCCACCACCTGGTACTGTCCGCCCCAATCTTCCACCAGAATATTCCGTTCGGCCAATTGCTGGCGAATCGCCTGGGGATTAGCATTGGGTTTGTCTATTTTGTTAATGGCAATGACGATGGGAACTCCCGCTGCCCGGGCATGGTCAATCGCTTCCTCGGTTTGAGGCATCACCCGGTCATCCGCCGCCACCACCAGTACCACGATGTCGGTTACCTGAGCCCCGCGGGCACGCATGGCGGTAAACGCTTCGTGGCCGGGTGTATCCAGGAAGGTAATTCGCCGACCGTTTTCCAGATCGACCACATAGGCACCAATGTGCTGGGTAATTCCGCCGGATTCTCCGGCCACCACATTGGTGTTGCGGATGTAATCCAGCAACGAGGTTTTACCGTGATCCACGTGTCCCATGACGGTAACCACCGGATGGCGGGGCACGTAGTCTTCCGGACGGTCTTCCTCTTCCACGATTTCTTCAAGATAATCGGAGGCGAATTCTTCTTCCTCCTCCACCTTGTACCCGAAATCCTCCGCCAGCAGTTTAATCATATCCATTTCCAGGCGCTGATTAATGGTCACCAACTGCCCCAGCTCCATACATTTCTTAATCACATCCTGAACGGGTACATTCATAAAATTGGCCAGATCCTGCACCGTAATAAACTCAGACACTTTAATGACGTTTTCCTCTTCAACCTCTTCTTCTTGGGTGCGGGTTTTCTTGCGTTTTTTCCGTCCGGTGGAACTTTCCTGAATACTGGCCAGGGTTTTCTTCAGGGTGTCTTCGACTTCCTGCTCGTCAATTTGCTTTTTCTTGCGCCGTTTCCGTCCGACTTCGCGTTTTACCACGGACTCATCTTCCACGCTTTTCTCGTCGATGGTCGGCATCTTCACTTTCACCTTGCGACCTTCCCGACGAATCATTTCCAGCGCCTTGCGACGACGGCGCTCTTTATCGGACAGATCGTCAAATTCAGCCTGCTTTTTCTTTTTATGCTTTTTCTTGCGAGCCCGCTCCGCCGCATCGGCTTTTTCTTCCTTGGTGAGGGGAACAGCTCCCACTTCCAGCGGGCTTGTTTCTGCGGCAGTTTCTTCCACGGGAGTTTTGGTTTCTTCTTTTTTCGCCTTTTCTTTCTTTGCCTGCTCTTTAATCTCTTTCAAGCGACGGCGTTTTTTCTCCGCTTTACGCTTCTCAATCAATTCCTGTTGCTCCAGAAAGCGTTTGGCCATGGGATGATCGATGATGTCGCCAATCTTGGGGAGTGGTTCTTCCTTAACCTCTTCGGCTTCTTCCTTCGCCGCTTCGGGTACGGTTTTCTCCGCCGTTTCGGCGGGTGCTTCGGCGGTTTCCGCCGGGGTCACTTCAGCCGCTTTCTCTTCGGGCACCTCTTCGGCGGGCTTTTCGGGCGTCGGCGCCTCGGCCGCCTCTTTTTCTTCCTCGGCCACGGGGGCTTCGGTCACCTCTTCCGCCGCCGGGGCGGCTTCAACAGATTCTTCCACTGCTTCCGGAGTTTCTTCGGTCTTGGTCTCTTCCACCGCCACTTCCACCTCGGGCTGCTCCAGCGTGGCGACTTCTTTCTCCTGCACTTCCTTCTCTTGCATCCGGGCTTTACGCCGTTGAGCAATCTTTTCCGCTTTCACCTTCTCCTGCGCAAAGCGATTCAAAATCTCTTCATACATCTCATCGGAAATGGGCGTATTCAGCCCGCTGACATGATGCCCTTTCTTCTCTAAAAACTCAATAATCGTTTGATGCGAAAGATTGAGTTCCTTGGCGACTTTAAATAATTTTCGACGCGTCTTTTTAACTGCCATTTAAACTCCCGTGTAAATTTCTCAAAATACTATTACCAATCTCGCTTCTCAAGATTCCCATAATTTTGTAACCTTCAACTCCCCAATACTTTTCCCAGCGGACATGATCCGCTGTTTGTAAAATCGGCACCCCGGCGTTTAATCCGATCCGGGTGATTTTCTCCCAGGTGTTGGAAGCCAGGTCTGCCTGCACCAACACCAGGGCCAATTTATGTTTCGTCGCAGCTCTTTTTACCGCATCAAATCCCAGAACAACTTTTCGCGCTCGCCGCGCAAATCCAACCAACGATCTCAGTTGATTGGTTGGAACCACATTTTGCCAAATAAGCTGCCTGTCCTCCTTCATTTTTGTGTTCGCATTCAAAATTTAGCACACTTTTTTGCTTACACATTCAAGAAATTCAAAATTTTCTGAGCGGTTTTTTTTCCGATGCCAGGAATTTCGATCAGGCCCTGCAAGCCCAGATTCTTCAACTCCTCCACCGTATTGATATTGGCCGCCCGCAGTTTGGCAATGACCGAGGGAGTCAATCCCGGGATTTCTTCGATGTCGATATCTTCTTCCATGGTTTTCTGGTAGTATTCCGATTCCTTAATCAACTCAATTTTCCAGCCGGTAATTCTCTGAGCCAGCTCGCGGTTAATTTCATTGCGTCCCAGGGCCAATCCCATGTCCTTGTCGGGAATAATGGCCACGGCCAGATTCTCGTCGTGGTCTAACATCACCCGAATGGGCTTGGCAGGAGTCAGGGCCCGCATCACAAAAATTTCCGGCTCGGAGGAGTAGGCAATCACGTCGATTTTCTCGCCGTTCAGCTCGCGCACCACCGACTGAATTCGCACCCCGCGCATTCCCACACAGGCGCCCACCGGATCAATCCGCTTGTCAATAGATTCCACGGCAATTTTGGCACGCTCGCCCGGTTTGCGGGCAATCTTTTTGATTTCCACAATGCCGTCGAAGATTTCCGGCACTTCGATCTCGAACAGACGGATCATGAACTGATCGTCGGCGCGGGAGACGATAATTTCCGGTCCCACCCGGCGGCGACGACGACGCGGCCGATCCAGCTCCTGCTCGTCTTCGATCATGGAATCCGGCTCCACCACCTTCTTAATCAGGGCTCGCACGCTGCTACCGCGGCGAAGCTCTTCGTTGGGAATCGCCTCCGATTTGGGCATGAACATCTCGGTACGATCGACCAGCAAGAAATAGCCCTGCCGGGTTACCTGGTGCACATCGCCAATGATGATCTCGCCCACCCGGTTGCTGTACTCCTCGTAAATCTTCCGTTTCTCATATTCCCGAATCCGTTGCAACAGGGTCTGTTTGGCGATGTTAATCAGGCGGCGACCGAAAATCTCCGGATTCACCAGCTCCACGAAATCTTCTCCTAACTCCACTTCCGGGTCAATTTTCCGGGCATCTTTCAGAGAAATCTGGCGAATGGGATCGGTAACTTCTTCCACCACCTCTTTTTCGACGTAAATCTCCACGTCGCCGCGATCAATATTAACGATCACGTCGAAATTATCCGCCTCGCCATATTTCTTTTTAATTAAGGTCAAAAAAATCTCTTCTAAAATATCGCGAATTTCGTCTTTATCGATACGTTTTTCTTTAGCGATCTGATTGACTGCTTCAACAATATCACTTCTCATGATAGATTGTTATCCTCCACTAATTTTTTACCATTTTGGTTTTACTTGCGCTTTAACAATTGTCTCGAAAGGAATCGAGACGAGTTTCTTTTTTAATTGTAAAGCAATTCCATCCTCCCGAACTTCCGATAGAATGCCAATAAAATCTTTGCGTCCGTCCTCGCTGTCGAACACCACTCGCAACTGCCTCCCGATGTTCCTGCGAAACTGCCAGATCTCCCGCAGCGGTCGGGTCAATCCCGGCGAAGAGACTTCCAGTCGGTAACTTCCCTCAATGGGATCGCGAATCTCCAACACATCTTCAATTTCCCGGGTTAAGCGGGTAATCTCGTCCAGGGTAATCCCCTGCTCGGTGTCGGCGTAAACTGCTACCACCCGATTGTTGAATCCTCCTCGCACCTCAACCTCCACCAGGTAATAACCCAACCGTTCACAAATCGGCTTAACTAACGCTTCAATTTCCTCAACCAGAGAATCCATAGGCATTTCCGGACGCTTTCGAACAAAAGTTAAACATAACAAAAAAGTGGGTCTGAGAACCCACTTTTAACCTCCAAATTTAAAAAAAATATTCCGCTTTTGCAAGATGTTTCAAGAATTTCTTCCGCTTCTGCCTCCACAATCTACCCAACTCATCTCTGCTACTGATAAAATGAATCGACAAGAAAAAAGTTCCCACCGAACCGATGTCTCCCGGTTTTTTCTCCCTGGAAAAATTAACCGGTTAAATCTTGCCAATCGTCCCAACACTTTCTCCCCTTGCAATGGTAAATGAACCCATTGCTGAGAAAATACATCCCTGTTTCGGTGAATTCAACCTCCTCAAACGCACTCTTCATTCGTTCCATTTTCCGGTCCCGGGTTCGGAAATTCCCCGGGGCTCTTCTTCGATTTTGAGTGCCATCGTTTCGTTTTTTTCCAATTTCTTCCAAAAATTTCTTGAATTTTCTTTCCCAAACGCTTATCTTTTTTGTGCGGTGTGCGCATTTCTAACATAACAATCCCAATTCCGTTGTTCTCTTATTCCAAATGTTTTTAAACCCGCAGGTTTAAAAAACAGGAGGGTTGGTTATGCTCAAAGGGTACGATTTTTTCGTCACCCCGGTTAATGCCCGGGAAACGATGTATTGCAAGGTGTGTGGTACACAATGCCAAGTTCAACGAGAGGTAAAGGGTCCGCGCAATTGGCTGGAAGCAATGGGACGGGTGGAAGTTTTGCACGATGAGTTCACCTGTCCGCACGCCCTGGAATCCTGGCATGAGCAGGCGCTGGATTTACTTCAGGAAATGGAACAAACGGCCAGCCAGAAACTCCGGTCCATTATGCAAAAAGAACTGACCGATTTATTACGTTCCCGGGGTAAGCAGCTTCCCGATTTTGCAAACTAATTCGTTTTTCTCGGCTCTCCACGGCATCGCGGAGAGCCGTTTTCATTTATTCCCTCCCGCCCTGCTTAAAAAACCGTTTGAAATTTCTGCATTCCTGTTTTATCATTAGAACAACTAAAATCGACTGCAAAACAGATGAAAATGGTCAAAACAGATCACGAAATTGTTGGTTGTATTCACATTCATTCCCGCTATTCCGACGGAACCGGCACCATTCCTCAGATTGCCCGCTACGCCGAAGAAGCCGGCCTGGACTACATTATGATCACCGATCACAACAACCTCCACGCGTTAAAAAACGGCGAAGAGGGGTGGTACGGATCGGTTTTGACCATCATTGGTTACGAAATCAACGATATTGACGATACCAACCACTACCTGGCGTTCGGTTTGGACGAGGAAGTGGACAAACATTTGCCCGCGCCGGAATATGTCCGCCAGGTGCGCCTGCAAGGAGGATTTGGCATTATTGCTCACCCGGACGAGAAACGGGATCTGATGCCGGAACATCCGCCCTATCCCTGGACCGCCTGGGAGAGCGAAGATTACCAGGGCATCGAAATCTGGAACCAGATGTCCGAATGGATGGAGGGGCTGACTCCCTGGAACAAAATCTGGCGTTTCATTAACCCCCGAAAATCCATTCTCACACCACCGCCCGAAACCCTGGCACGCTGGGATCAGGTTAATCAGATTCGGCCGGTGGTGGGAATT
>JAJRXE010000191.1 GCA_024276455.1 Calditrichota bacterium | reverse complement strand
TTTCCTGTAAAAACAAAAAAGCCTCCCCATAGCAGGAGGCTTTTGCTGTTTGGAAGGTTGAGTTTATTTTTCCACCGCCTTTTCGTACAGGTCCAGGTATTTTTGGGCCGAAACGTCCCAGGAAAAGTTTTGTTTCATCCCGGTAATCTGCAGTTTGCGCCAGGTCTTTTTATCTTTGAAGGTTTCCACCGCCCGTTGAATGGCATCCAGCATGGCGGTTCCGGAGTATTCTTTGAAGGTAAACCCGTTGCCTTCGCCGGTTTTGGGGTCAAAATTTTTAATGGTGTCGGCCAGACCACCGGTTTCCCGCACTACCGGTACAGTACCGTATTTCAGGCTGTACAGCTGATTCAGGCCGCACGGTTCGTAGCGGGAGGGCATTAAAAAGATATCCGCGCCAGCTTCAATCAGGTGGGCCAGTTTATTGTCGAAACGTAAGTTGACCGAAACCTTCCCCGGGTATTTTTGGGCCAATTTTTCCAGCATTTTGTGGTAGCGGGGATCGCCCAATCCCAGGATGACCAGCTGGACGTTCAGCTTCATTAAATCGTCGGCCACTTCTTCTAACAGGTCGAACCCCTTTTGGTCCGACAGGCGGGAAATCATCCCGATCAGGGGAACATCCTTCTGGAATTTTAACAGGGTTGCTTTGCAGAGGGCTTGCTTGTTCAGCACTTTCTGGTCTAAGGTGTCCACCGAATATTTGTAGGGAATGAAACGATCAGTTTCCGGGTTCCAGTTATCGTAGTCCACGCCATTCAGTATACCGTAGAGGTCGTCCCGGCGCATCTGGAGAAATTCTTCCAGCCCATATCCGTACTCCGGATCAGAGGAGATTTCTTCCGCGTAGCGTTCGCTTACGGTGTTTAAGACATCGGCGTACAGAATGCCCGCTTTCAGGAAGTTTAACTGGCCGTTAAATTCCAGCGGTCCCCCGGGCTTAATATACTCGGGATCGATGCCGATCTTGGCCGCTTTTTCCAGCGGGAAACTACCCTGATAGGCCAGATTGTGAATGGTGAGCACTGTTCGGGTGTTCTGGAAAAACTCGTCGTTTTTGTAGTGGGTTTTCAGGTAAAACGGAATTAAGCTGGTGTGCCAGTCGTTGCAATGAATCACGTCTGGTTGCCAGTAAAGCAGTTTAAGGGTTTCTAAAACCGCTTTGCTGAAAAAGGCAAATCGCTCGGCATTGTCTTCGAACTCTTTACCGGTGGCGGAGTCTACGTAAAGGTCTTTGCGGTCGAAGTATTCCGGAATATGTAAAAAATAGACATGCACCTTGGAATCCGGTAAAAAAGCGGTTTTGCCGTTGGCTACCCGCTGTTCGCCACCCAGCTCCACGTGCACTTCTTTCAGGCGAATAACTTCGCGTAGAACATATTTTCGTTCGTTAATCGATTTGTAGTTGGGCATCATCACCCGAATATCCTGCTCAAGATTTTTCAGGGCGACCGGAAGCGCACCGGAAACATCTGCCAGTCCCCCGGTTTTGGCAAAGGGTTCAACTTCGGAAGAAACAAAACATATTTTAAATTGCCTCATCTGGATTTACCTCGAATTATATATTGATTTTCTTGAGATATTGTGCGGCGTCCTCCGGACTGGTTGGGTTGATGTAGAAGCCGGTTCCCCACTCGAATCCGGCAATACGGGTCAGCTTGGGCATCAGTTCGATGTGCCAGTGGTAGTGCTCCAGAGGTTGCTCCTGCATGGGAGACGTGTGGATTACGAAATTGTAAGGCGGATTGTTCAGGGCGGCATTAATTTTTCCCAGAACGGTTTTCATGGTTACCGCCAGATGTTCCAGGAGATTGTCGGGGATGGCTTCGTAATGCGATTGGTGTTCTTTGGGTAGAATCCAGGTTTCGAAAGGGAAGCGGGGAGCGAACGGTTCAATGGCAATGAAATAATCTTCTTCGTAAATAACCCGAATGTCGTCCTTGATTTCCTGTCGGATAATGTCGCAAAAAATGCAACGTTCTTTGAAATCGAAATAGGTTTTGGCGCCGGAAATTTCCTCGATAACCCGTTTGGGTAGAATGGGAGTCGCGATGAGTTGAGAGTGAGAGTGCTCCAGGCTGGCGCCAGCGCTCATGCCGTGATTTTTGAAGATCATGGCGTATTTGAGGCGCACATCCTGTTTCAGGTCGCGCATCCGTTCCCGGAACACCCAGAATACGTCCCGCACCGCCGGGATGTCCAGAGTGGCGAGCTCCTTGAAATGTTCGGGCGTTTCGATGATAACCTCGTGGGCTCCAATGCCGTTCATGAAGTCGTAAATTCCGGCTCCCTGCCGATTGAGTTGACCCTCGATTCGCAGTGCCGGATATTTATTGGGGACCACCCGCAGGGTCCACCCCGGTTTGTCACGGGGTGAATTGTCCGGACGGATGGCGAAAATTTCCGGCGGCGTTTTGTCTTCGTTGCCGTAGCAAAAAGGGCAAAATCCCCCTTTTTTCTTTTCTTCAACGAATGTAAAATCGGATGGTCGCTTACCTCGTTCGGTGGAAATGATGACCCATCTTCCGATGATGGGGTCTTTTCTGAGTTCTGGCATGTCCTTTTAAATTGTTGTTTATTTAATATTTTTTAAATATTTACAAATATAGTTATTTTTGCAAAATCAAGCAAGTAGAAAAAAATCGTACCGCCACTCTGCGGTAATACAATCTTCCCCGCCGGGGGAGCCTTTCCTCCCGTTCCTTCGCCGTTCAGCGCATGATTAAATAAGCGCCCAAAATCATTAAAGCGGTACTAACCAGATTTTTTACCGGATGTTTTTCTTTCAGAACCAGGGCACCTAACAGTACACTAATTAACGCTCCGGCTCGTTTAAAAGCGATCACGTAGCTTACCAGCAGAAACTTTAACGCCGTAAACTGGAAGAGAATGAGCAACCCGTTGATGAATCCTAACAGAAAGAGCTGGGGTAAATGTTGTTGAGCCAACTGGCGCTTTGATTTCCCCCTCCAGAACAAATAGGGGGTGTAAACCATGGCCAGCAGGGCATCGATGGTGAATCCGTAAAATGCAGGAGAGCTGCTCAGAACGGCCACCTTTTCCACCGTGGCAGTAACGCTCCACAGGAGGGCGACCAGCAGCATCAGGCGGGTACCTGCTTCGCTAAACAGGTGTTTAAAAGGGGCCAGTAAATTGCCGCTCTGGAGGTGAATTCCGTAAGCGCCTCCAATAATCAACAGGATGCCCCAGAAGCCGCTTAAATTGGGCATCTCGCCCAGTAGAAAATAGGCCACCGGAATTAGAAAGAGCGGGGTGAAAGAGGTGAAAGGCATGGTGTGCGCCAGGGGGGCTTTTTCCAGGGCTTTAAAAAACAAATACCAGTTGACCGTGTTTATGAGAAAACTGGTTCCGGTGGCGTAAAGGAAACCTCTCCAGGCAATGGGTGGGATTCCCTCCACCGCCAGCATGATAAGAAAAAAGGGAAGGGAGAAAGTGAACATGCCCCAGGTTAGAAGCAAAATGGGTAGCTTGCGGGTGTAAATTTTGCTGTAAAAACCCTGCAATCCGAAAAAAACGCCCGTGAGAATGGCCAACACGTAACCGGTCATGTGGTAGTCCTGTTGCTGGTTGCGGTGGACGGCGTTCCCAGAAGAAGTCCGCCGTTTACTCTTTTAAGCCGTACTTCTGGATGTAGAAATTGAGTGAGGTGCGCGGAATACCCAACAGTCGGGCAGCGCGGGAACGATTGTTTCCGGCAATTTCCAGGGCCTGTTCAATGAGTTGTCGTTGCGCCAGATGCAGCAAATTCTCCCCCTTTGCGGGATTCAACAGCACCTTGAACTGAGCGTGGTCGGAGGGAGGTTCGGGGCAGCGGACGTCGATCGGATTGAGGGAAAGGTCTTCCATTTTCAATATGCCGCTCCGGTTGAGCAACATGGCGCGCTCAATCATGTTGCGCAGCTCCCGAACATTCCCAGGCCAGTAATAGGAACGCAGAAAGTTCTCGGCCTCTACGGTAATGCGGTGGACTTTTTTGTTGAATTTTTTGTTGAAGTTTTCGATGAATTGTTTGGCGATGGGAAGAATATCTTCCTTGCGTTCTCGCAACGGAGGCACCTGAATGTTCGCCACGTTCAGGCGGTAAAAAAGGTCTAGCCGGAATTTTTTTTGATCCACCAGTTCCTGCAAATCTGAGTTGGTGGCAGCAATAAAACGCACATCGATGGTGGTGGGGGTTTCCGCTCCCAGCCGGTAAATTTCGTTGCGTTCCAGCACGTGCAGCAGCTTGCTCTGAAGGTCCAGGCTGAGTTCGCCGATTTCGTCCAGGAACAGGGTGCCTCCATTCGCCTGTTCAATCAGTCCTTTTTTCCCCTTTTGATGGGCACCGGTAAACGCCCCTTTTTCGTAGCCAAACAATTCGCTCTCCAACAATTCGTGGGGAATGGCGGCACAATTAATGGAGATGAACGGGCGATTAAAACGGTGACTGTTGAGATGAACGTAGTGGGCAATCAGATTCTTGCCCGTGCCAGTTTCCCCGGTAATCAGCACGGTGCTGTCGGTCTGGGCGAATTGTTCAGCAAGGTAGAGGGTTCGTTTCATTCCCTGCGAAAAGGCCACAATGGCAGGCAAAGGGCTTTCCAGCTGAAAGGAACGCCGCAGCTCCTCCACTTCTTTTTTCAGGCGCAGATTCTCCAGGGCGCGACTCACGGTGTAACGAATGAAATCCGGCTCTTCTTTTTTCTGAATAAAGTCGTAGGCCCCGTTGCGCATGGCTTCCACCGCAATGTCAATATTTCCGTAGGCGGTAATCATGATGACGAGAAGGTCGGGAAAATCTTCGCGCACCTCTTTTAAGAAGGTAATCCCATCGGTGGAATCCAGTTTAAAATCCAGGAGTAGCAGATCGATTGGTTCGGATTGGAGCACTTCGCGCGCTTTCTTCAGATTGGTGGCGGTCAGAATTTCCCGGTCCTCTTCTTCCAGAATGCGGCGGAGCGAGTTACACACCATCGGTTCGTCGTCCAAAATCAATAGGGAAAATTTCATGCTTCCTGCTCCTGTTTGTAGGGCAAATAAACGTAAAACTTGGTGCCAATGTACGGTTCGCTAACCACCTGGTAGCGGGCATGATGCTGTTCCAGCACCCGTTGTACAATTGCCAATCCCAGCCCGGTTCCGTCCGGGGTTTTAGAATAAAACGGTTCGAAGATCCGTTCCAGGTCTTCGGGCGAAATCCCTCTGCCGGTGTCCTGAATTTTAATTTTGACGAAGGAGCTCAACGCCCGGGTCTGAATGGTAAGGGTTCCGGATTCGCCCATGGCGGCAAAAGCGTTGAGAAACAGGTTAATGAACACCTGCTCCATCTGGTGGGGATCGACTTCAACTTCCGGAATGCCCGCGTCCAGTTGGGTTTCGATGGAAATAGACAATTTCTCCGACTGTTTTTTGACCAAAAGAAGGCTCTTATTGATAATTTCGTTGATGTCCATTCGCTTGAATTCCGGCTGATGAGGCCGGGCGAAATCCAGAATGGCGGAAACAATATTCTGGATGCGTTCGATGCCGCCTTTTAATTCCGGGTAAATTTCCCGGAAGGTTTGCTCCCGCCCAAATTTCTTCTTCAGATAGTCCAGATTGTTGTTCAGGGCAAAAAGAGGATTGCGGATTTCATGCGCAATGCCGGAGGAAATTTGTCCCAGGGCGACCATTTTTTCGGTTTGAATGGAGTAGTGTTCGATTTTTTTGCGTTCACTTAAATCCCGAACGTAAACAAACGAGAGATCGTCTTTGCGGTCCAGAGAAAATCCCCGAATCAGGTAAATTTCCACCGGAATTTTCAAGCCGTCGGCGGTGAACAGTTCGGTTTCAAAGTGCTCCGCATCGGAGGTGTTCGAGGTAAAGGAAGTTATTTTGCGGCGATTTTCCTGATCGATGAGCTCATAAAAATTAAGCGATTTTAACCGGGTGGCTTTGTACCCGGTAAGATGATTCAATTTGGAGTTGCATTCCAGAATGTGACCCTCGGAGTCGATGATGGCCACCGCCTCCGGAGAGTTCTCGATCAGGCTGCGGTATTTTTTCTCGGAGCTTTTCAACTGGGCGGTGTAATTGCGAATCTTTTTGCGCATGTTTTCAAAAGCGTTAGCCAGTTTCCCGATTTCGTCCCGTTGAGGGATGTTTAGTTCGAAATCGTATTCTCCCCGCTCAATTCTCTGGGCGGCATTCTCGATCCGGCGCAAGGGGCGAATCACGCTGCGTCGTAGGGCAACGAATATCAAGCTGCTCAGGAAGATGATGGTGAATAGGGCCGACTTCAGAAAAAAACTTAAATTCTCCTGTTTGGCTTTCTTGAAATCGTCAATGGTTAACAGGATGCTGATTCCACCCCGCAGATCACCGACCTTGTATCCCTGTTTGGAATGACAACTCAAACAGGATTCCCGGGTAAACAGCGGGGCAAAATAGCGAAAATAAGCGTGATTGCCGATTTTTTCGATGGTGTAAAATTCTTTCAAGCCGTGACTGCTCAGGCTGTCGTTAAAAATGGCCAGCGCTTTGCTCTCGAACAGGTCGGGCTTGTTGGCCGGATTTAAAAATTTTAGGCTGGCCATGTGGAAGGAGAAATCGCCTCCCATAATTTTGCTGAGCTCGCTCAGTTCCCGGGTGGCCATGGCGGGATTCCGGAGGGTCAGCGTATCGCCGGTACGGGTCAATAATTCCGGATTTTCCAGAAAAGGATTGGTGCTAACCCCCGGGCGTTTGAGTACGTACACGCCGTTGTAATCCGAAATCCATTGACGGGTGATCAGCACATTTTTGTACACCGCCCGGGCGGTGGAAAGATAATTTTGTTCAATCTGTCGGTCGAATCGTAAGATTAGCAAATAAAAAATCAGCGAAATAATCGTGGTAACGGTGGCCACAATGATGACAATGACTTTGGTGGTCAGATTCATGGTGGTGTTGCTCCCCAGAATCGGTTCTCCTAAAGTGATCGTTTTCCCGATACTACCTTTTCCGAAAGAAGATAAGAATATTTTTCGCAAATTGCCACCATTTCTGACGGTATGTTGTCGCTCTGACCATATTCAGTCGTTTTTTGACCCGGGATTTCAGCAAAATTCTATTTTGTAATGTATTAATTCTTCAGGGGTTAAGATATATGTGAAAAATTTGGCATTGTATTTGAAATCATTGCGGTGGCGTAATGAAAAAACCACAACCAAAAAATTAAGGAGGCCTTATGAGACGTTTATTATTAGTCTTTGTATCGGTTATTCTCATGGTGGCAGTGGCAAACAGCGTAGCGGCAGATTTTAAAGTGAACGGAGTATATACGGCCTGGGCTCAATCGGAACACGCGTTTACCTTTAACAAGGATACTTACTACGATCAATATGTGGTTCAGATGTTACGTTTCAAGGTGCAGGGAATTGTGAATGAAAACCTGAAATTTGTGACCCGGGTGGATATTGCCCAGGGATGGTGGGGGGTTGACAATGCGCTTAAAAGTAAAATCCGTACCGGACAGGCTGGCGGAAGCGCACTTTTTGATTTTAAAGACACCAATTTCCTGGTTCATGTGGATCAGGCCTACGTCGATTTCAACATTCCCAAATCGCCGTTCAGCGTTCGGGTTGGGCGCATGTGGTACGGTCTGGGAAAAAAGATCATGGTTGACAACAATTACGAAGGCGTCCAGGTGGATGTGAAGAATGTGGTGGGAAAGAAGTTAACCTTTGGCTGGGCGCACGTTTCCGAAGGGGTGGACGGATTGAGCGATTTGGACGAGGTGAAACCGGATCAGCGCGGCTTCACCGATGGTCGGGATGCCGATCTGTTTACTCTGAATTTACACCATGAAGCAAATGCCCTCAAACTCGATGCTTACGCGATGTACTATCAGGACAAAAGCACCAAGGATATGAATGCGTACATTCCGGATCATTTGCAATTCTATAAGACCCGTTTCTCGCCTCAAATAACCCAATTAACGGCCGTGGGTGTAGCGGCTAACTACAACTTAGGTAAACTCAGCATCGATGGGGAACTGGATTACCTGATGGGTAAAGATGACATTCGTAACGTCGATTCGCTGGGAAATCCAATTCATGGCCCCAAACAAATGTGGGATATTAATAATGGCGACTTAAGTGGGTACAATATTTATCTCAAAATGAACTACACGGCAACCGATAAATTGGCTCTGGGTGCCGTGTTTGGTATGGGATCCGGCGACAGCGATCTGACCGGCGGCAAGGGGAACGTAAATAAATTACGGACCTCCGGTTTCTTCTACATTACCGAAGTGTGGGAAGATTCCATCATGCCGGATGAGGAAGGCATTACCCCGCAGGGGTTGGGTGCTCCCAACGTACGCGGTTACCGGGAACTGGAAAATACCACTATTTTCCAGATTAATGGTAGTTTCAAACCCATGCCGAATTGGCTGCTTTTCCTTTCTTACAATTACATTCGGGCGACCCAACCGGTACATGCCTGGACCAATATAACGGACGACCAGGGGAATGTAATCGATGCGGCCATTGATCCGAACGTGTCGTCCAACGATCTGGGTCAGGAAGTCGATTTCCGAATCTCTTACAATATGTACAAAGGCTTGAATTTAACCCTGCGCGGTGGTTATTTTATTCCAGGAGATGCGGCCGGATATCTGATTAACGGCAATAACAAATATACTGATCCTGCCTGGGAATTAAAAGGTACGGTAACCATGAAATTCTAATTGGTCAAACACCGGGTGGCTAAAAAGGAGAGAAGTTTGTTCTCCGAACATGCTTGCGAGGGTGCACAGGGACTCCCTTTTTAGCCGCCCTCATTCTATAGGTAACATAAAATGAGGAGTGGCCATGAGTAACAAACAGGTTTTGCTGGTATTGTTTGTTGTCCTGATGTTTGGAATTATCTGGCTGTGGGCGGGAGATCAGGCCCAGAGCGCCAAACACCCGGAGGTGGATTTTAGCATCAGTTGCGTGGAGTGCCACACGGAAGTTACCCCCCAGGCGGTAAAGGATTGGCGGGGGAGTATGCACGGGAAGATGAATTTCGGTTGTTACATGTGTCATGGAGATGGGCAAGTGGAGTTTTATCCCAAGCCTGGATCCGAACGTTGTATTGCTTGCCATTCCGGTCAGGAAGTGGATTTTAGCAAAACACCGGTGAAGAATTGTTTCGATTGCCACAAAGGGCACACGTTAAAATTTCACACCGGAAACGAGTAGTTGGGAGAAATCCCAGGTCAAAAACTAAGCAAATGAATCCAGAAAATTTTAAAAGGAGGTAAGCATGGCTCTAAAGCGCAGAGAATTTTTAAAAGCTTCTGCCGCTGCCGCAGCCGCTGCCAGCATTGGGGTAACCTTGATGCCGGGAATGGAAAAAACCGTTTTTGCCGATTCCACCACCTGGCACAAATCCGTGTGTCGCTTTTGTGGGACGGGCTGCGGAGTAATGATTGGTGAGAAGAACGGAAAAGTCGTTTCGGTAAAGGGGGATCTGGAGAACACGATTAATAAAGGCCACCTTTGTGTGAAAGGTTTCTATCTGCACAAAGTGGTTTATGCCAAGACCCGCCTCCTGCACCCCATGATTAAAAAGAATGGGAAATGGGAACGGGTGAGCTGGGACGAGGCGCTGGATTACGTGGCGAAAAAATTCAATGAAATCCGCAAGCAATACGGGCCGGATGCTCTGGCGTTCTACGGTTCGGGACAGGCGGAAACGGAAGAGACGTACATGGCCAATAAACTCTTCAAAGGATGCATCGGCACCAACAATATGGAAGGGAATCCGCGTCTTTGTATGGCCAGCGCCGTGGGCGGTTACCTGACCAGCCTGGGTAAAGACGAACCCGCCGGAACGTATGCCGACATCGAGAAGGCGGAGCTATTTTTGCTGGTTGGCTCCAATACGGCTGAGTCCCATCCGATTATTTTCGAGCGGATCATGCGTCATAAAAACAAGAACCCGGACGTGAAGATCGTCATCATTGATCCGCGCAAAACCCCGACCGACCAGGTGGCCGATTTGCACCTGTTCCCCAGGCCCGGTTGGGATCTGGCCATACTGCACGCCATGGCCCGGATCATCATCAAAGAGGGATACGCAGACGAGGAATTCATTAAAAATCATGTGAATTTCCGCGATAACGAAAAAGCGCTGACGTTCGAAGAGTACAAGCAGTTCCTGGAAAAGTACACTCCCGAATACGCCGCCAAGGTCAGCGGAGTTTCCCCGGATGAAATCGTGAAAGCCGCTCGCATGTTTGGTCAGGCGAAAACTGCCATGAGCATGTGGACCATGGGATTGAATCAGCGGACCCGGGGAGTTTGGGCGAACAATCTGGTGACCAATCTGCATCTCTTGACCGGAAAAATCGGGGTTCCCGGCAGCGATTCCTTCTCCTTAACCGGACAGCCCAATGCTTGTGGGGGAGTGCGCGAAGGCGGTGGGTTGTGCCATCTGCTTCCCGCCCACCGGTTGGTGAAAAATCCCAAACACCGTGCAGAGGTGGCGAAGGTCTGGGGAGTTCCGGTGGAGAACATTCAGCCAAAGCCGGGAAAACACACCATTGCCATGTTCACAGCGCTGAATAAGGGGGAAATTAAGGGCATTTACATCATGTGTACCAACCCGGCTCAATCGCTACCCAATGCCAGCAAGTACTGGAAAGGATTGAAGGAACAGTTCGTGGTGGTAGCCGAATCCTTCTTCCCCACTGCAACAACGGAATACGCCGATGTGGTCCTCCCGGCCGCTTTCTGGGCCGAGAAGGAAGGAGTGTACGGATGTACCGAGCGCCGTTCGCAGTATATGGAGAAGGTGATCGATCCGCAGGGTGAAGCGCGCTGGGACGCCTGGATTTTGCGCGACCTGGCCATCCGGATGGGCTTCAAAAAGGAATTTGAGAAATACAAAACCGCCGAGGACATCTGGAACGAATACATTAGCTTAACCAAGGGAACCGATATGGATCTCAGCGGGGCGACCTACCGGCGTTTAAAGAAAGTGCGCGGTTTAACCTGGCCGGTACCCAGCGAAGATCATCCCGGCACCTACAAACGTTACACCAAGGGCGATCCGGTATTCGATGCCTTACCGGAGGAGAAGAAGAAAGGACGCCGGATGTATTTCTACGGCAAGCCCGATGGCAAAGCGATTGTGTGGGCCCGTCCGGATAAAGGTCCGGAAGAACCCACCGACGCCGAATACCCTCTGGCGTTGTCTACCGGTCGGGTGCTGGAACACTGGCACACCCGGACGATGACCGGTACCGTGCCGGAATTGAATCGGGCGGTTCCAAAAGCCTATGTGGAGATTAATCCCGAAGACGCCAAAAAGATGGGCATTGCCGATAAAGATCAGGTGATTGTGGAAACCCGACGGGGCAAACTTAAAATCGAAGCCCGGGTCATCGACCGGCCAAAACCCGGTACCATTTTCATTCCCTGGCACTGGGAAGAGTGGATGGCCAACATTCTGACTATCGACGCCTTCGATCCGGGATCGAAAGAGCCGGAATACAAAGTTTGCGCTGCCCGGTTGCGCAAAGCCTGATTCCGCATCACGGAAACCACTGTATCGGAAGCGTCCCATTTGCAGGGGACGTTTCCGATTCCTGAGGAAAGGGAAGGTGGAACGAGTAACCGAGACGGCAGGGAATTCAGTTAAACGGGAAGCAGCATGGACGATCGGATTTCGCGAAAAGATTTTTTCCGAGAAGCGCTGAACTTCTTTCGAGATCAGCTCTCGCACGCGTCCCGGCAGAGCAAATCCGGTACGGAACGCTTTGTGTTACCGCCGGGAGTCGAGAGCCCGGAGTTATATCTGGAAAAATGTAATCAGTGTTACGATTGTGTGGGGAAATGCCCCCATTACGCCTTACAGGTGTGTCGGCAAACCGGCCATTTCGCCGAAGGATGCCCGGTAATCGAGCCACGGCGGCAACCCTGCTACTGGTGCTCCGATTTTCCCTGCATTGCCGCCTGTTCCACGGGCGCTTTACAAATGTCTTTTAAAGAAAGGTCGCTGGGCACGGCCGTAATCGATCCGGAGAGTTGCCTGGCTTACCAGGGAAATTGTTGTCAGGCCTGTGTGAACAATTGTCCTCTGGCCGGCACAGCCATTCAATTCGATCGGCAGCTTCGGCCGGTGGTCCAGGCGGCGGCCTGTACCGGGTGCGGAATCTGTACCTTTTACTGCCCAACTGAAGTACCAGCAATCACAATTGAACTCAATAAAGGGTGATGAGGTAATTATGCCAATTGCAGGTGTGGTCATTTACACCCAGCCCCAGAAATCCATGGAGGTGCTGGAGCAACTGAAACAAATCGATAACGTGACGACTTACGGAGTTCACAAAGGGAACAATATTATTGCGGTTTTCGAGGGGAAAACCTCTCGCGAGCTGGAACAGTTGAGCGACCGTATTTCCCGGGAGGTTCCCGGGGTGCTGGGGATATTCCCCGCTTACGTAAATTTTGAACTGGATGAAGAGAACGCCGCCGATACCGAATCGGACGGTAACTAAACTCTGTGCTTAATTATTATGTTGCTAAAATGGTTACAAAAAATTGCGCAGTGGCGCTACCCGCTGCGCCCGCCCGGTGCTGTACCGGAGCAGGAGTTTGAAGACAAATGCATTCGCTGCCGGAAATGCGAAGAGGTGTGTCCGTACGGGAGCATTAAAATGGGCCACGCGGAGTGGGGACTGAAGATGGGAACTCCCTTCATTTACCCTCGCGATATTCCCTGCTATCTGTGCATGAAATGTCCGCAGGTGTGTCCGACCGGCGCCCTGGAACCTCTCACGGACAAACGCCAGGTGAAAATGGGAGTGGCAAAGATCGATCAGACAACCTGCCTGCCTTACAGCGGAATCATTTGCCGGGCGTGCTACGAAAGATGCCCCATTTACCGGGAGGCCATTATTTTAAAAGACGAACTCTATCCGGTGGTGGTCCCGGAGAAATGTGTGGGATGCGGCATCTGCGAGAATGTGTGTCCCAACGAATCGCCTTCCATCATCGTGTACAGTGCGCATCAATTGGGTGGATGAGAGAGAATGACGGCCTTTGAAAAATTTATTTACGAACACCTTCATACGTTAAGAAGAATTGTACAATTTGGTACCATTGTTTTTGTGGTTCTTGTTCCCATTTTCAATAAATGGGGTTACAATCAAGTCATCGGAACGTTTTACAGCATCAGCATTGGCCATCTCGAAATTGTGGATCCGGCCCTGGTGGTTCAGAGCATTCTTTTAACCAGGGAGATTCATTTTCCTCTGCTGTTGGCCGGATTCATCCCGCTGCTGCTTGCGCTCTTTTTGGGCAAAGTGTTTTGCAGCTGGGTGTGCCCGTTCAACTTGTTGGCCGAATGGGGGGATCGGATTCGGAAGCGAATCCGGCCCAGTCTGGCTAAAGAGGATCATTTGAACCCCCGCGCCCACCATTACTGGTTAATTTACGGATCCATTTTGTCTGTGGTGGCGATATTCGGTTTACCTCTGATTACGTTAATCTCTTTGCCCGGGCTGATTACCGGTCAAATCGCAGATTTATTATTTTTTGGCACCCTGGGCTTTGAAATTTTGTTCGTATTTCTTATTTTAATTCTAGAAGTATTCTTTGCGCCCCGTTTCTGGTGTAAATATGCCTGTCCGGTTGGGGCCACGCTTGCCTTATTGAGAACAAAAAAGACGTTAAAGATAAAATTTGAACCGGGTAAATGTATTTACGCCCAGACGAAACGCTTGCCCTGCCAGGTTGTGTGCCCGCTCCAGTTAAATCCGATGCGCATTGACATTTACCCCTATTGTTACAATTGCGGAGAGTGTGTGGATGCCTGCCGTAAAGAAGGCCAGGCTTTGAATTTCACTTTGCAACCGCTGGAACGCTTCATCCCTATGGATTTCGTTGAAGGTAAAAAACGAATGATAGATTAAAGGAGGTGAAAAACAGATGGAACAAGAAAAGCAGTCCCGTCGCAGTTTCCTGTTTAATTTAGGGATTATCAGTGCCGTGTTCCTGGCCACCGTTACATTCATTCGAGATGTCATCGCATATCTGGTTCCTCCCAGGAAGAAGAAAAAATTTCACAAATATCTGGTGGCGGAGGAACTGGAATTGCCCGTTGGTCAGGCCAAAGAGATTACCATCAGTAAAAAGCCGGTGTTTGTGGTGCGCCTGAAAGAGGGGTACAAAGTGTACTCCGGGGTGTGCACCCATCTGGGGTGCATTATTCACTGGGAAGAGGACAAGCAGCGTTTTTATTGTCCCTGCCACAAGGGCGTTTTCGACAAATACGGAAATGTGGTAAGTGGTCCGCCGCCGCGTCCGCTGGATCAGTTTGAGGTCATTGTGGAAAATCGTTTGGTTTACATACAGGTCGAAGAAAAACCAGGGGGGCCGTGGGCATGAGCGTAAAACAATGGATTAAAGAACGTTTCCCGATTGACTACGACAAATTTGTAGAGATTAACGAGCGAATTTTTATTAAAGAACCCATTCCCAATCATATGAAAAAGTGGTTCTATTGTGCCGGGGCCACGCCGTTAATTTTATTCGCTTTACAGGTTTTTACCGGCATTCTGCTCACTTTTTATTTTGTTCCTTCGCCGGAAATGGCGTTCGAGAGCGTGCGGCACATTACCGAAGATGTGCGATTGGGATTTTGGGTGCGGGGACTACATCGCTGGGGCTCAAATCTGATGATTATTTCCCTGCTACTTCATATGACCCGGGTCTTCTTTACCCGTGCTTACCGTAAACCCCGCGAATTGAACTGGATAATCGGGGTCATTCTCTTTCTGTTAACCCTGACGTTCGCTTTCACCGGTTATTCTCTGACGTACAACCAGCTTTCTTACTGGGCCACCACCGTGGGTACCAACATGATTAAAGAAGTGCCCCTGGTTGGTCACTGGTTGCTGGTTTTCTGGCGGGGTGGCGAAGATGTTTCGGCCAATACCCTGACCCGCTTTTTCACCATTCACGTGGGATTGCTCCCACCGCTGATCATCTTCTTCATCAGTTTGCACATTATTATTCTCCGTTTACATGGGGTTTCCGAGCCGGAGGGGTTCGAAAAAGGGTACTACCCTTTCTATCCGCACCATTTCTACAAAATTGTAATCATTACGCTTTTCCTGTTGGCTTTCATGAGCACCCTGACGATTATTCTGCCCCCGGGACTGGGGGAACCGGCCGATCCCACCGTCACGCCCTTTCATATTAAACCGGAGTGGTATTTCTTCCCCACCTACCGATTTCTGAAACTGGTACCGTTAAAAGTGGGGATTTACGCAACCGGCGCCTTTTTGCTGGTCATGACTTTCTGGCCTTTCATCGACCCACTTCTGGCCAAAACGGAGGATCGCCGTCGTTTGTGGGCCTATGGTGTGGGTGGTTTAACCCTGATTATTACCGTGATTCTGACCGTGTGGGAAATGATGGTGGCTTAAAACGGATTAAAGGAAAAATTAGAATAAAAGAAGATCAATAATGCAGGAGGAAAACATGGATACGATTAAAGCCCAGCAGTGGTTAATCGGAATTTTTAGTGTGTTGCTCATTGTGGTGCTGATCATTATTGCCGGGATGGAAATGAAAAAGTCCCGGGAGTACAAACCCGAGATCGAGATTGACAAAATGACGGCTAAATGTATTACCTGCCACGAGAAAAAAGGCATTGCTGTGAAGCAGATCGATGCCTGGAAGGAGAGCCGTCATGCGGTGATGGGTATCGGATGCTACGAGTGCCACGAGGCCAAAGAGGGTGAATTTGACGCCATGCGTTGTCCGGAAAGCGACATCATCGTCGGACGCCATCCCACCCCCAAGGATTGCTCCCGTTGCCACAAGAAAGAAGTGCAGGAATTTTCCGAAAGCAAACATGCCCACCAGTTCTGGCTGTTTAAAAATGCCGATCGTGCAGTGTTTGAATTTCCCCTGGCCACCAAACACGGCTGTGAGCAATGCCATCAGATCGGAAACCTCTGGCCGGATGGGAGCGTGGGCGAATGCGACGCCTGCCATGCCAAACATTCCTTCAGTATTGCCGTAGCACGTCAGCCGGAAACCTGCGGCGAGTGCCATCTCGGCCCCGATCATCCTCACATCGAAATTTATCTGGAGTCGAAGCACGGCAATATTTTTAAGGCTAAGGGCAAAGACTGGGATATGAGTTACAGCTCTAAAGAAGGGAATCCCATTCCCATTGAGGTGCCGGTATGTACAACCTGCCACATGGACGGCAACGAAACGCAGCCGATGACCCACAACGTCAGTGCGCGCCTGGCCTGGGAATCGCAGATGACCTGGAGTTTCCGCACGGTGTGGAACGAAGATATTCTGGGTGATTGGCAGGTAAAGCGGGACCGAATGACCGCCATTTGCAATAGCTGCCATGCTCCGGATTTTGTGGACACTTACTTTTTAACAGCCGATCTGGTAAACTTGCAGTACAACGAAATTCGGCGTGAATTTGTCCGCTGGACGAAAAAACTGACCAAGAGCGGCCTGATTTCCCGTTTGAAAGCCGATGGTAAATTTTATTCCAATCCGGTGTTAAACGGCTGGGATGAGGTGCCGGAGCACGAAATGTACTATGCCTGGCATCACGAGGGACGCCGTTTCCGCCACGGTGCCGAGATGATGGGAGCTGACTACACCCAGTGGCACGGCATCTGGGAAATCCAGGAAGACATGATTGAGCTGATTACCTGGGCGGCTGAACACGGCGATGCCGAAGCCAAAAAATGGGTCAACTCCGATCATCCCTCCAAGTTCATTCCCTACGCCCTATACGATATTCCCGGTAATGTGTGGGGAATTAACGTAAAGGCAAACACAACCCCATTCGTGTACAACAACTATCCGGATTACTGGGATCGGGTGTACAAAAATGTTGAAGCCGCTTACAAACAGGGATTGCTCTCCGAAAAGCAGTGGAACTTGTGGTTGAAGCGCTACAAAAATAAAGACCATTATATGGGACTGAAATACTCGGCGGATTCCACCTGGAACTATTACAAACAGCGGAATGAGTACGATTTGAAGAAAATGAAAGAGCAGGTCATCGATTTTACCCTTCCGGGTAAGCCGTTCTACAAGAAGTAAGGAACCTGGATCCAGGCAGGAGGCCGCAGCCTCGGGTACCGCGGCCTCCTGCCGAATTTTTTAAATTATTCCCGGAAAAATGGACTCACAGAGCAGTATTTTTTTATTCCACAGGGGCGGTTGAATGTTCGCCTGTTCTGACTCATTCTTTTCAGAGTTGCCCGGAGCGGGTGCATTCGCAAGCAGCCCGAGCCTG
>JAJRXE010000190.1 GCA_024276455.1 Calditrichota bacterium | reverse complement strand
TTACTGCTGTTCGGGGTGGGATTTTACGCCCTCTTCCGTCACAAGCGTTCCCTGTTCATTTTATTAATCCTCTGGCTAATTCCCTCCTGTTATTTTCTGGTGAGCCATGTGGAAGAACGTTTTTTCTTCGTTTTCCTTCCCTATGGGGTTATTGCCGCCACTTACGGAATTGGGTACGGGATATCCAGAAGAACTCCCCGGATTCGACGGATTATGTTGGGGGCAATTTTATTCGGGGTACTGTTGAATAACGCTTTTTATTATTGGGAACTTTACCAGTACAAAGCCATGCGCAATGGGTATTACGAAATTGCCCAGCAAATGAAAAAAGCCCTCTATTCGGAAGCGTCGGTGTGTACCCTGATTCCGCAGATTACTTTCTGGGGAAATTTCCGGCCCATCCGGTTGCCCATTTGCACCCCTGAACAATTGAAAGGGTATCTTGGCAAGAAAAATGGGAGTTATTTGCTGCTTGGTGATGAGGTATTCACGTTGCGAAAGGAGTTGGAACCGATTTATCGGAAACAGATGAATCAGGAATTTCAGTTTTTACAGGTTTTCCGGTACAACGGGATGGAATTTCGATTGTTTAAATTAGATGATGGGCAGAATCGGCCATGAAACGTTTCTTGGTACAGGTATTCGGCTGGCGAAACTGGGCGGTCTTTGTGTACAATTCGTTCATCGAGCACATCTTTGTCGCTTTCTACATTCTCTTAATGGAAGGAGAGTACTCCAATCTTTATCTGGGAAGGTTGATCGCTTTTTACGGATTTAGCATTTTGTCCACTTCTTTTGGTTACTTGCTGAACGATCTGGCTGATCGGGAATTGGATGCCCTCCACGGTAAACCGAATACATTTGAAAACGATTCCCCGTTTCGAGCGGTGGCAATTGTGAGTGTGGTATTTCTGGGGAGCGTGGTATTTGCACTGCCATTCTGGAGCCAGTCCGCTTTTTTGGCCTTGTGGGGAAGCTGGATTTTTCTAACCGTTGCTTATTCAGCCCCACCATTTCGTCTGAAGGAGCGCGGACCGATCGGATTGGTTGCCGTGGTGCTTGCCCAACGGGTGTTGCCCATATTGCTTCTGTTTGCCGCCTTCCGCTTTTCCGATTGGAGCGATCTTATTTTGTTGACAGTTTATGTATTAGTGAGAGGGATCGCTTCGGATTTGAACCATCAGTTGGAAGATTATGTGCGGGATGCCCGAACGGGTACCCAGACTTTTGTAGTAAAAAGCGGTGTAGAGAAAACCCGCAAATTGTTTTATCAGGCCCTGAATCTGGAACGAATTTTTCAGGTACTGATTGTGTTCCGAATTTGTTTCCGTTTGCAAACACGATTCCCGGAAATCACCCTCCCACTGGTTCTTTTTGTTCTATTGTTCTTAACCCTGGAAATTTATTCTTTCCTGGAATGGAGAAAGGGCAAAGACCCGAATCCCTTTATTCCGGATAAAAAAAATATCTTCCAATTTCTTCACCACCCTTTTCAGAATATTGTAGTTCCTTTTCTCTTACTCCTTCTATTAATTCGAGAAAATTTTGCTTTTCTTTTTGTGCTGGTACTTTTAGCGTTGAACAAAGGGTTGTTTCGCAAGGAGACCATCGTTCAGAGTTTTCCTTATCAGTTTTTACAAAAGAATATTTTAAGATAAGAATTTTATTATTCTATTTTTGATTTTTCTAACATCCTGCCGAACGTTTCCAGTTCATATTTAGGACAGAGATGGTCGTTTGTCGGGATTATTTTTTAAAATTTTAGGTGAAGCGGCCAGAGGGAAAAACTTATGAAGTCAGTAATTAAGGGATTAATTCTTGTACACGTGTTTGCCTGGATGGCTTTGTCGCAGGTTATTGTAATTCCCCATTTACAAAGGGACGATTTCGAACGGAATCGAAGTTGGTGGTTGTATCGGGCGGATTATCCGGTTTACGGAGGAACGCCGCAGGTGCCTCCAGATCCCCGAAACGGTTATCTCTATGTTATCCTGCAGTCTCCTCAACCTGGAATAGGCGATCCCATGCACAACGTGGCCATCGAATCGGGACGTCAGGATGAGCTCGATCAGATTTACACTCAGTACGATACCCTCTTTCTGAAAATCCGGGTGCGTTTTTTGACCGAACATCAGCCCGGGAGCCGCGGTTGGGGATATTGGTACACTGAATCCGGCGTTTTGGAAACGGTGGAACAGGTGTGGTTCATGCAGTCGAAAGAGGATTCCAGCTGGGGATTAAACGGAG
>JAJRXE010000189.1 GCA_024276455.1 Calditrichota bacterium | reverse complement strand
TATTGACGAAGCCCAGCGATTAAGTAATCCCGGACTTTTCTTAAAAGAAATTTATGATCTCAATTTGAATGTTAAAATATTTTTCAGCGGTTCATCGCAACTGGAGTTACGCTCCAAAACTAAGGAACATCTGGTTGGTCGCGCCCGTACCTTCGAACTGCATCGTCTATCTTTTAGCGAATATCTGCAATTTAACGCGCCTATCACTCCACGCCAGGCGCTGGAAGAAATTTTGATTTATGGGGGGTATCCCGAAGTAGCTCTGGAACGCGATCTCATGCAAAAAAAATTGCTTATTAAAGACATTTACCAGACCTATATTGAAAAAGATATTACCGATTTCCTGAAAATTGACAACATCCTGGCTTTTAACAATCTGGTTAAACTACTGGCTGTCCAGACGGGAAATTTGTTAAATCGGGAGAATCTGGCAAATAGCCTTCGAATTGGGCGTTCTGTTATCGAAAAATATCTCGATATTCTGGAATCCACTTTCATTATTAAACGCATATACCCTTTTCACAGAAACTACAAGAAAGAAATCACCAAAACTCCGAAAATCTACTTTCTGGATTCGGGATTGCGGAACTTTGTGATAAACAATTTCAACATGCCTGAATTGCGTACCGACATTGGTACCCTTTTCGAAAATTTCTATTTGCACGAATTGCTTTGCAGCGATTTTCACGGTTTGAGAAAAATAAATTTCTGGAGAACAACCAATCAGATTGAAATTGATTTTATTGTTCAAGAAGAGGAAAAACTACGGGCTATCGAGGTCAAATGGAGTGGCCGTGGGCAGCCGCGCAGCTTCCGTACCATAAAACGGTACTATCCCGAAATCGAAACGCAGGTGATAACTTCTCAGGATTATTTTAATTACGGTTTTGAAGAGAACTAACAACAAAGAGACCCGTACAATCGGTATCCCAGAAAGTTTTCTGGTACAATAGATAGATTTTTATTGATTTATTTTTTTATTATCGTTTTTATTTTTAACTGCGGGATGGTCTTTTTAAACAATGAACGGAAAAAAACAAGCGGGGAATAACCAATGAATACAACGGAAACAAAGCTAATACAGGAAAAAATTAGCGGATATCGTAAGGAACTGTTTTCGCTTATCCAGCGGCTGATTCAAATCCGCAGTTACAGCGGGGAGGAGCAGGAAATTGTGGAATTTATTCTAAGCAAGATGCGGGAATACGGTTTCGACGAGGCGTTTGCCGATGGCCTGGGAAATGCGGTGGGGCGCATCGGAAATGGACCGGTGAAGATTCTATTTGACGCCCACATTGATACGGTAAAAGTAACCGAAGGGGAGAATTGGACCTACCCTCCGTTCGAGGGGAAAATTGTTGATGGCAAAATTTACGGCCGCGGAGCAGTGGACGAAAAACCCGCCATGGCCGGTTATTTAATTGCTGGAAAGGTGCTGAAGGAGATGTACGGCAACCAGCCCCTGCCCTTCACCCTGTATGCGGTAGGTTCCGTTCTGGAGGAAGATTGCGACGGTTATCCCCTGCTCCACTTGATTGAGAAAGAAGGTATTCGTCCCGATTACGTGCTGTTAGGCGAACCGACCGATTTGCGGGTATATCGTGGCCAGCGGGGACGCATGGAAGTGGAAATCGCCACCCACGGGAAATCCGCCCACGGCGCTCATAATCAGCAAGGAATTAACGCCATTTACAAGATGGCCAAAATCGTTTCGGAAATCGAGCAACTGGATGCCAATCTTCAGCCGGTGGAACCGCTGGGGAAAGGTTCCATCACCGTCAGCGACATCAGCAGCAAGGCACCTTCCCTGTGTTCGGTACCGGATTACTGCCGCATTCACATCGACCGGCGGCTGACTGTCGGAGAAACCCAGGAATTGGTGGTGCAGCAGCTTCAGGAAATAGCTCAAAAGCTGGGAATTAAGGCGAACATCTGGATTCCCATGTACCGCGGTAAAAGCTGGAAAGGCACCGAATTCGAGCAGGACGCCTACTTCCCCACCTGGATTCTGGAAGAGGAGCATCCGCTGGTTCAGGCGGCACTGGATTCTGCAGCATAAGTACTTGATGGTAAAGCGGAAAGTGGCGTGTGGAGTTTCTCCACCAACGGTGTCGCTACCGCCGGCCGACTGGGCATTCCCACCATCGGATTCGCCCCCGGTAAGGAAGAGCTATCCCATTCGGACCGGGAAGAACTGGTGCTGGAGGATTTGCTGAAGGCAGCGCAATTTTATGCGGTGTTTCCATTTAGGCTAGTGAATAGAGTTTAATTTTATTTACAAGAAGAACAGCCCATCCGGTTGTGCAACCTGGCGGTGATAAATAAAAAACAGGTAAGATCATGGGTTATATAAGAAAGGCTTTAAATCGAATTAATTTTAATTGATTATAGAATTTTTTATCAAAAGTATAAATCGGAATTCTGAAATTGTAGGATGCAGCCGCCAGAACTGCATCTCCATAATCTTTAATTTTATGGGGCCACAATTCAAGTATTATCTCAGGGAAATACCCTTCCCAAAATTCAATCTGGGGCATTTTTAACAAATCCTTAACCATATTAGCAATTAAATCTGAATTTGCGTGATAAATTTTTTCTAGTACATATACGAATTCAGTAATTACATGAGAAATAATAATAATCGACTGATTCTTTTCTGCAACTTCAAGAAAAGTTGTTTAACAATTTCAGATTGTTCAGGATTGCGATCAATAACAAAAGAAATCTAGCAATTCGCATCTATAAGTAATTTACTCATTTGAATTTTTCTACCATCAATTCTCTTGCTTTTTCAATATCTTTACGAACATCCCCTTTTTCAACATGAATTCTTGCTTTGTATTTCAAGAATGGCATATCCACGGGTCGTATAATCACCTCGTTCTTCTTAATTCGCCATTCAATTAAATCAAATGATTCCAGTTTCAACTTTTTCCTTACTTTTTTCGGAATTGTAGTCTGAAATTTTTTTGTTATTTTCGTAATCATCTTTTCTCCTGCTTAAAATCCTTCATAAAAAATGTAATTATAAACATTAAAT
>JAJRXE010000188.1 GCA_024276455.1 Calditrichota bacterium | reverse complement strand
GGTATTTATTTTGTGCAATGCCAGCAGGTCAATGTAGCGTTTCACGAAATCCACCGGAAAGAAATGACGCCCCACGTCCAGGTGCATGCCGCGGTAGGGAAAACGCGGCCAATCTTCAATCTCTACGCAGGGTATCTGCCAATCCACCCCTTCCACGCGGTCGCGGCTCTCGATGGCGCCCGGGAGGAGCTGGCGCAGGGTTTGCAGACCGTAAAATAGTCCGCAGGCTTCCGGGGCGCTGATTTTAACGACGCCGGTGTCGATGTGCAGGCGGTAATAGCCCTGCTCTTTTCCGCTTTCGTTGGTCAGGCGCAGGATAATCACATTGTTTTGAGCTTGACTCACCCGGTTGAACTCAAATCCGGTTGGAATAGCGAATTGTTCGTAAAAGTAATCGACCACCAAGTCCAGGTTCTGCCCGGCATCATAAATCACCAGCCGGGTGTCCGCGTTGATGTGAAATTCACCGGATTTTTCAATGACTTTTTGGGGACGCGGTACCACCGCGTAACGGGATTTTCGGATTTCCACTTTTCGAAACACCTCACATTGAATCAAACATAAAAAAAGTAACAAACCCAGCGGCAAGGCTTTAGCAAAACGCATTTTCACGACCCCCGGAAAAACCAGTTGGTTTAATCGGTTAATTCTGCCTGAAAAAAACAGGCCCGGGATTCGGAACGGCAATTGTGCCAGAACTATTTAAGCAGCAATATTAGAGCGTTCCCGAAAATTTTACAAGAGAAATATTGGGAAATTTTCAGGAGAAAGGGTAAAAGAAGAACGGGCTGCTTTGGGGTTTTGATCATTCAATTTTTTTTTTATATTTGGTTAAAAGTAAGCATCTGCATCCGGTTGGTTTTTAGCGTGCGAATGCTGAATCCGTCCACATCCTGGGTTCGCCATTGGGGCGGTTGATTGACCTGACATTTGGTAAACTTTAACCAAGGGGTTTTCATGTTCTTTTTAAACATTTTTGGGAAAATTTTAAAAATCCTGCGTTCCAATCAGACTCCCGCCCAGATTGCCGGTGGGTTTGTGCTGGGAATGCTTCTGGGGATTACCCCTTTCTGGAGTCTGCTGAATTTCCTGATTGTGTTGGTGCTGATTCTTTTCAATGTTAATCTCAGTGCGGCTATCCTGGGGTACGCGATATTCAGCGCTGTGGTGTATCTGGCCGACCCGCTGTTCCATTCCCTGGGCTACGGGTTGCTGGTGGAACTCACTTTTTTGCGTCCCTTCTGGACGCTGCTTTACAACGCTCCCCTCCTTCCTTTTACGCGATTTAACAACACGGTGTATCTGGGTAGTCTGCTGGTCGGGCTTCTGCTGGTCATTCCGGTGTATTGGGGCGTGAAGCGGTTCGTGGTGCAATACCGTACCCGGTACGAAGCCCGGGTCTCCAATTGGAAATGGGTGAAGGCATTAAAAGCCAGCAAGGTGTACCACTGGTATGAACGATTGAAATTTCTGGGGGAATAATGATTCGTCGCAAAGGCATATTGTTCATTTTAGTTGTCCTGGCCGTAGTGGTCGGTTTTTTTCTGTTGTTCACGGATCGGTGGTTAGAGCACCGGATGGAAGCGTTGGGCAGCAAACTGGTGGGGGCCCGGGTGGAATTTGAAGGGGTGGACGCTTCATTGCTGAGCCTGCACTTGCGCTGGGACAGCCTGCGGGTGACCGATCCGCAGCACACCATGCGAAATCTCTTTGAAACCGGTCGCTGTGAATTGAACCTGGCGGCGGGACCGCTGCTTTCCCGCAAATTCATTATTGAAGCGATGGTCGTGGAGGGCTTAAAGTTTAATACGCCACGCAAAACTGACGGCGCTTTGCCGCGCAACACGCAACCACCTTCGCCGCCACCTCGCATCGTTAAAGAATTCCAACGGAATCTGGAGAAAACGACTGCACAGATGCCAGTGTTTCATTTAAACCGTCTGACCCGGAAACTCAATGTGGACAGCATTTACGCACGGCTGGACCTGCGGGCGCCGCAGCGCCTCGATTCGTTAACCCGGGTGGTCGATCAGCGTTTCCGAAGCTGGGAGAAAGAACTGGACCGGCTGCCGGATGAGAAAAAGCTGGCGGAATTAGAGAAACAAATTCAGGCGCTCAATCCCCAAACCATTCGAGACTTGAACACCTTAAAAGATGCCCTTGTGAAGGCTAAAAAATTGCACGAGCAGTTGAATGCTTATTACAGAAGCGTGAAACGCATACGCAGCGATTTTGAGCAGGACTTGCGATCTATTCAGCAGCTTCCGGCCCGGGCATCCCAGTGGGTAGAAGAGGACTACCAGCGGGCGCTCCAGGTAGCCCGTTTACCGGATGTCTCGGTGAAGAATGTGGCTCGCTTGCTCTTCGGACGACAAATCGTTACCCGGATCGAGCGCGTGGTTCATTACCTCGGAATGGTGCGTCACTACGCAGCGAAGTACCAGGCCAATAAAGTGCCGAAAGAAACGCCGCCTCGTTTGCAGGGACAGGATATCCACTTTGTGCAGAAAGGAGAGTTGCCGGATTTCTGGCTGAAACGCGTGGCACTTTCCGGGGAAGGTCCGGCCGCTCTGCAGCTTAGTGGCGAAATTAGGGACATCGTTTCCAACCAGGATGCCATTGGACGCCCCACCACCGTCCACCTGAAAGGGCAGCGTCCGGACGGGGCGGCACTAAATTTCGAGATGACATTCGATTACCGGAACGGGGCCCGGCACGAGAGTCTGCAGTTGTCCCTGACTCGCATTCCCCTGCAGGGGGTGAAGCTGACTGATTTTCCGTTGCTGCCTTCCCAGCTTTCCAGAGGAAAAGGTAACCTTACCGCCACTCTGGACTTCCGGGACAGCACGTTGGTGAGTCGGGTGGATTTCGTTGGCCGGCAGGTGCGTTTTACTTTGCCGGAAACAGATCCGGGATTAACGCCGCGTCTGGCGGAAATTCAGCGGCAACTGGTGCAGGCCATTACGGAGATCCGGTTTCAGGCGAAGGTGAGGCAAGAAGGAAAGCGCTTCCGGTTTACCCTCACCAGCAATCTGGACAATTTACTCGCCAGAGAGTTACAGAAGATTCTGGCGGGCGAAGCCGATAAGGCACGCCAGGAATTGCGCCGGCGAATTGAGCAGGAAACTGGCCGG